>NZ_LKBH01000277.1:0-5790 GCF_001402935.1 Acidiplasma cupricumulans
TATATTGTATATAATCATGCAGAAAGATGAGAGCCTAAATTTTCTCAGGGAGCTGGATAATTTAAAGGCAGGCAGGTATCATTATTTTATAGATATATTATCTGATATGGGCTATTTTCTTGATGGTTATGATCTGCTTGTTATAGGTCCGGCATTAATATTTATAGCGCCATTATTTCATATAGGTGCTGTAATATCATCAATTATAGGAGTTGCAACCATTGTTGGCCAGTTAATTGGGGGCGCGGTTTTTGGATTCATTGCTGATATGAAGGGTAGAAAGGTTATTTACCAGTGGGATATGCTAATTTTTGCTGTATTTGCAATTTTAAGTGCAGTTTCCCAGAACTATATTGAGCTAATAGCCTTCAGGTCATTGCTTGGGCTGGCCATAGGTGCGGATTATGCACTGACATTATCCATAATCGGTGAATTTTCCCCTGTAAAGCATCGCGGTAAATATCTTGGTACCGGTCTGATGTCATGGTGGATAGGTGGATCAGTTGCAGTTGCACTTGGACTTTTATTCTTACCACTTGGCAGCATAGCCTGGAGGTGGCTGCTTGGGGCCGGTGCCGTTCCTGCAATAATAGTCTTAATACTAAGGCGCAGGGTTGATGAAACACCCAGATATGCAGTTGAAAAAAATGAGAAGAATGAAATAAAAGATATAAAGGAAAAATTCAAGATTAAAGATGAAAACGATTTAAATAATTTAAAGAATGCATCCTATGCCACAGGAAATGTTAATTACACAAGGAGGGGCATATTTACCTTCACATCCTGGTTTCTTAATGACCTGATATTTTATGGCATAGGAATATATACGGTAACACTGCTTTTAGAGTTAGGCTATTCAACACATGCAGGATCCCTGGCACTGACCCTAATATTGTATGTAATAGGTGTTATTGGAACACTTGTTTTTGTATTCACAGCCGATATAATAGGCAGGAAGAAGTGGCAGGAATATACATTTCTGGCGCAGGGCGTTTCATTATTTATACTTGCACTATATTTTCTTGCCGTTAGATCAGCACCCCCAATATTACTGCTATTCCCAATGTTCGCCATATTTTATTTTGCCAATGCAGGCGGTACCGGTGAAACAACCGGGATATTTGTAAGCGAACTATTTCCAACCAGAATGAGGACAACGGCCATGGGTGCAGGCACCGCAATAAGCAGGGTTGGTGCAATTATATCTGCAGTTGTTTTTCCAATAACATTAAAATTATACGGCATAGTACCCATGGAACTTTTGCTGTTTATAGTTGGTCTTGCAGGATTTCTAATAACACTCTTCCTTGGGGAGGAAACAAAGGATAAATCCCTGGAGCAGATAGCTGCCTGATGCCAGCTTATAATTTTTGAAATATATAAAAATGTCTAACCCATCTACATAAAATTATTTTTAAATCATTTTTTTCTGTAAACAGAATACCACATCTTATAATTATTTATTCTGTAACCGTGACCCATTGCATAATTTATTATTATATCCATTGATAACTGTAATTCCTCAGGAGTATGTGGATTGGAAATCCCTGATGATCCTGGGCTCCAGTCAGCAATAATAATGGCATTACTTGTAATTCTATCAATCTCATTCATTGCCCTTATTGGATCAGTAAAGTGATGGGCTGAAAATAGAGATATTGATGTTGTAAATTGTTTATCCCTAAATCCGGTTTCCTCTATTGATAATTTCAATAATTTTAACCTGTTTTTATAAATTTCATCCAAAAAGGTGTTTTTTAGCTGTTCAAATCTCCACATCTCAGGGTCAATGCTGGTAATGCTAATATCCTCATTTTTTATAAGCGCTTTTATGACCGTGCCAAAGCCCGTTCCGATATCAAGAATATTGTTTCCTATTATTAAAGGCTTGATTTTATCCATTATTTTCCCCATCGACGGCTCATTCATGGTTACCCCTGAAAACGTTTAGATTAAAAGGGATAAACTGTTTTTAAATATTACTATAAGAAAAATAATATGCACTGGTCATTAAATTTTGGATTGAACCTAAAAATCAATAACGTATTCAGGGCATATAAAAAAAATTTTTATATATTTTTAATATCATTTTCAAAATTATTTTTTCATGAAAATATCCAGTAAAATAACAAAACACAGGATGCTTATAATCACAATCTGGGTTATAGTGCTAATTTCCCTTTTCCCGGCATTTACAGGATATTCACATTTTATTAGTTATTCAACAACATCGAATGCACCTGCAAATTCTGAATCTTCAATAGCCCAGAAAATACTTGAAAAAAGGATACCGGATAATCAGACTTTTTTTAATAATATTTTGACAATTTCTAAGTCAAATTAAAGCATATTTATTCCTTAAATATCAAGGTCCCTGGTTATATCCTTTATTGATGGTATTGATCCGATGCCTTTAGATATTCTCATGGCTGCAACTATGTTTCCAAGAATACATGCATTTTTTTCATTATACCCTGAAATTAATGCTGAAATATAGCCAATGTCAAAGGCATCGCCAGCACCTATCGTATTTGCTATTTTAATGTCCTTTACTGGTGGGCATTTTATTATTTCCCTGTTTTTTACTGTTACAGAACCATCACGGTCAAGTTTCAATACATATCTGTCTCCATGGATATCATTTTTAATTCTTTTCAGTATATTATTAATATCATCACTAAAATATGCCACAGCCTCATCCCTATTTAAAAAAACCTTTGTGGATAAATTCATGAATTTCTCAATTCCGATAATTTGGGATATAAGCGGGCCCGGATCAAAAAATATGTACTTCTCGGCTGTTTCCGCATCCATCACCGCTTTCATTAATGCCCTGTATGTTTTTCCCTTTTTTATAAGGTTGTAACCCTCAAAAAATATTGATTTAGAATCATTTATTAAATTCGCATCCACATAATCCATGGAATCCCCCGATCCAAGATAACCAAGGAATGAATGCCTTTTCATATCATCAATAATATTAACCGATGTGGCAGTCATTTTTTTATTAGATCTGATTATATAATCCGTATTTACACCATTATTTTTTAATTCCTTTATCAGGTAATCACCAAATAGGTCATTTCCGATATTATCCACGAATGAAACCTTAAGTCCCAGTTTTGAGGCCATAACTGCCATGGCTGCTGTACCACCCGGACATACTTCCATGGTGCTGGAAATTGTTGTTGTGTATTCCTTAATAGGGAAATTCTTTATGTTAAGATATATATCTAAAACACCGTCTCCAATTATCAAAAGGTCATATTTGCATGGCATTCAGGAATTTCCCTCCCAGTTCTCTTATGTCACGTCTGGCTGATTCATCTATGGTTTTTACCCATTTTTCTGGTATTCTGGCAAGGCCATTATACGCACCTGAAATGGCCCCCACCATGCCACCTATTGTATCCGAATCACCACCAAGATTGCATGCCATCAATATTGCATTTTCAAAGTTACCTCCGGACTTTAAGAATATAGATATTGCAGCAGGCACCGCGTCCTCAGTAAGTGCCCCATCAGGTTTTAATAAGAAATCATATAACGAATCAAGAAATGAATCAATGCTGCTGGTACTTTTTGCAATATTATATGCACCAGCAATTCTTGATGAAATTGATTTTTCTGGTTCTCCCATAAATTTTGCACCGAGGTCTGATCCAAGCAATGATGCATCATAAATTTCGGATAAACTTTTATTTCCAGATGCTGCACTTTTTACCGCAAATGCTATTGCAGCACCTCCTGATATTGCCACTGCGGTATTATGGGTGCATAAACATGCATTTATAACATCATTTACTGTTTTTTCATTATCTGAAAAAAGATCAAAAATCCCAATGGAACTGATTTTCATGGCACACCCATTTGTTGTCCCATTTTTTCCTGTTATTTTATATGATACACCGGATTTTAAGTTTTTAATTGCCATCCTTGTGCTTGGTCCAATCAGTGTTGTGTTTAATATATCATTGTCATCAGCCCATTTAACAAGATTTTTAGCCACATCCTCAGGGTCAACAAAACCTTTTGATATAATGGAATCAGCAATCATGTATGTAAGTTCCGTATCATCAGTATATTCTCCCCTAACGAGGTTTGAGTGTACAGACCCCTCCATGGGTGCTGTTAGAAAATCGTTTACAAAGCCAAATTTATTTTTTATTTCTGACCTGCTTAAAAACGTTGTCGGCATTCCCATTGCATCCCCTATAGCAACGCCGTAGAAGACCCCTAAAATTTTGTCCCTTAAATTAGATATATCCATATTATTTTTATTTAGCCTCATCCCATATCCTCACACTTTTACCCTTGCTTGTCTCTATTCCAAAGACATACCAGGCAACTGATGCAGCCATGCCAGTGCTAAAAATTCCAATTCCAAGCCACATATAGGAAATTATGGGCAGATTAACTGCAAGAAATATAACAGGTATTGACCCACCAAGGGAAATAACCCTAACAATTGCTGAATAAAGCCCTCTCCTCCTGGTTGCCCATATCTCTGACTTTAATGTATCCTCTGCCAGAAAATATATATTTATGAATACTGAAACACCTATGAATAAAAACCAGAATAAAACAATGTTTGTTAACCATAACTTCAGGGTTGGTATAAACAGGTATGCAAATATAACAACCAGCACCGAGGAAATCAAAAGAAAGCGCTTTCTGCTGAACCTGTCTGCGGCAAGTCCCAGAAAGCCTGCAAAAAATGCCACCAAACCAAATACAAAAATTAACCAGTCGGTAAGCGAGGGGAAAAAGTATGGACCAAGTGTTAACACAATCAGGCTGAATCCTGCTGTGTAAGCCCAGCCTATTACACCACCTATAAATATTCTAAAATAAATTGATGGTAACTTCTGTGGTTTAATATTATCCACACCTTCCGTGTAAACCCCAGAGTATTTTTTTAATTCATCACCTGCCTGGTTGATATGGCCCCTTGCCTCAAGCCACATGACGGATTCTGGAAGCCTTAACCTGATAATGTACATAATTAAAATGGATATTAATAACGTTACCCCAAGCAGCACCCTCTGGTCAAATATTGATGATATTGCCAGAAGTGCCAGTATGGCTGCTATTGATCCACCAATGTTTGTAAAATTTAATTCCAGAAACAGTGCCCTGCTTCTATGCCTTCTGGGGAATAATTCATGTGTTGCGGTGAGAATTGTGTTATATTCTCCTCCAGCTGCAAATAATAGCAGACCCACAAAAATTAATATTGTTATGTATGTAAAGCTGAAAATAAGTCCAATGGCACCAATAACATATATGCCAAGTGTGATAAAAAGTGTTTTTTTCCTTCCTATCCAATCAGCAAGAGGTCCTGATACTGCACCACCAAGAAGTAGCCATAGCGGTGGCCATACTGCAAGAAGGCCAAGAAGGGTTCTGGGCATTGCCACCCATGATGTTGCAATATATGATAATGAATATATATAAGCCTCAACAGTTGTGCCTATTGAAAATGCAATAAATAAAAGAGTGTGGACCGGTGTCCATTTCAAATCCTCAACCTGAACTGATGGGTCCATTTAACTTCTTATCAATAATAAATATTTAAAATTTATACAATGAAATAGAACCAAAATGTTTCATCTTTTTAAAAATTTGTGAAATATTTTTCATCTTTTTAGGCCTTTATATTAATGACACTTTTCTATTCCTATACATTGTTATGTATTTCATTTTATTATTTAATTTCATTCTGATTTGTATGCTCTTATTATATTTTTATCAGGTATATAGAAGATATTATTTTGATAATATAATTTA
>NZ_LKBH01000278.1:0-5619 GCF_001402935.1 Acidiplasma cupricumulans
ATATAGAAATTGCGCAGAATAAAGATATTTCTAAAACTGCTTTAATAAAACCATTAAAAGATAATGCCATAATATCGGAATTTGGTTCTGAGGACTATTATAAAAAATTTTATGCTGATTCCACAATAAACCCTGAAAAATACTGGGACTGCATTGCATCAAAATTTGAGTGGTACAAAAATATGATAAAGTTATTAGATGAACCTTTCCCGGATTTGTATTTTTTACAGGAGGCTATTCTAACGTTTCTTATATTTGTGTGGACAGAAATGCGATGAAAAATCCAGATAAAACTGCCATAATATGGGTAAGCTAGGATGGTAAAGAACGAAAAATAACATATGGGGAACTAAAGGATTATGTATCAAGATTTGCCATAGGCCTACAGAAAATCGGTGTAAAAAAAGGCGATGTTGTTGCCATTTACATGTAAAATATACCGGAAGCGTTTATTTCAGTATATGCATGTTATAGAATAGGTGCCATATACAATATAATATTCTCAGGATTTTCTGCAAATGCACTACTTGAAAGAATTGAGGATACAAAAGCAGTATCGTTATAACAGAGGACTAATCCATAAGTAGGGATAAGTACATGAATCTTAAAAACACACTTAACTCTGTGAGGTCAGGGGTTAAATCAATTGAAAAGGTCATAGTTGTAAGAAGAACAGGTTCATTGCCTATTTAAAATGCAGGAGGATGATATTTATTTTGATGATATTTTAAACCAGATAAATGATGGCACATACCCGTTACCAATGGAGGCAAATGAGCCGGGATTTTTCATATACACATTAGGCACAACATCGAGGCCAAAGGGCATATTTCAATCCGGTTATTATTGGAGCCTATTATTTTGTGGAATACCCCGCAAATTTAAACAATAATAATATTTACTGGTGCACTGCAGATGTTGGCTGGCTTACATTTCCCATTTATGAGCTTGCTGGTGCCCTTGCACACAATGGTACGGTGATAGCCTAAGACGGCGCTCTGGATTATGCGTCAATAGAACATTTTTATGGAATTATTGAAAAATACAGAGTAACAAAAGTGTTTACGGCACCAACACTGCTGAGGATGCTTGCAAGGTATGGCAGGGAGGCAGTAAAAAATCATGACCTCTCGTCATTAAGATTAATTTCCATTGTTGGTGAGCCAATTGACATAAAAACATGGCACTGGATTTATAAAAATATTGGAAATAAAAAAAATAGAGATTAATAATACATGTGGCTAGACAGAAGCAGGTGGTGCATGAACATCCTCAATCATTGGAATAACATCTGCCAGACAAGATTCATGTGGGCTGGCACTGCCAGGACATGCATATGCAATTCTTGTTAAAAATGGGAATCATGTGAGTCCAGGAACCATAGTAACACTGGTGTTAAAACAGCCATTTCTATCTCTTGCACGTGATGTCTGGAATAACCATGAAAGGTATGTCAACAATTATTTTTCTGTATTCAATGGTTATTACTGCAATTATGATAAGGTGGAGGATGAGTATAAACATATCTGGGTATTTGGCCGTACCGATGATGTCATAAATGTTGCAGGACACAGATTATCAAGAATGGAAATGGAAAACAGCATAATGCCCATACCAGAAATATCAGATGCTGCTGTTATTAATATAGACGATGAGATAAAGGGCGTTATTCCCGCAGTGTTTATTACCTTAAATAGTAAGATAGAAGATTCTAATGAGATAAAAAATCGCATAAGGAAGGTAATCAATGATTCAATAGGCAAATTTGCCATTACTGGAAGAATATATAATATCTGAAATGCCAAAGACAGGGTCAGGAAAAATAATGAGAAGGCTTCTACGCTAAATAGTATCAAATGGATATATTTCAGGTAATATTACCGGCCTTGAAAATCCAGAATCCATTGAAAAAAATGAGGTAAAAAATCCCAATTAAAATATTTTATATATTTCTAAATTATGATAAACAGGTGATTTATTGGAGGAAGAATATGATATTTTAAGGGAGAGCGTTAAATCATTCTCAGAA
Source organism: Acidiplasma cupricumulans (assembly GCF_001402935.1). Classification (NCBI taxonomy): domain Archaea; kingdom Methanobacteriati; phylum Thermoplasmatota; class Thermoplasmata; order Thermoplasmatales; family Ferroplasmaceae; genus Acidiplasma; species Acidiplasma cupricumulans. Next base: position 2,030 of record NZ_LKBH01000278.1, read on the forward strand.
AAGGAGATAATGCCTGTTTCCAGAAAAATTGATCATGATGATTATTTTCCCAGGGAGATTTTCAAAAAAATGGGTTCCCTTGGATACCTTGGCATTACCATACCAGAAGAGTATGGTGGTTCTGGATCAGATTATATTTCTCAGGCGATAATAGAGGAGGAGATAAGTTACGCCAGCGGTTCCCTTGGTTTATCATATGGGGCACATAGCAATCTTTGCCTGGATAACCTTTACAGAAATGGTTCTGAATACATAAGGGAAAATTATGTGCCAAAATTATGCTCTGGGGATAACATTGGTTCTCTTGGAATGACAGAACCGTCATCTGGATCTGATGCGTTATCCATGAAAACAAATGCAGTAAAGGATGGTGATAATTATGTTATAAATGGCAGCAAGACATTCATAACAAATGCACCGTACGCAGATCAGTTTCTAACATATGCAAGAACCGGAGATAATTATACCGCATTTTTAATACTTTCTGATGATGAGGGCTTTTCCAGGGGAAAAAGGTTTGAAAAACTGGGGATGCGCGGTTCTCCAACCGGTGAAATATATTTCAATAATATAAGAATAAAATCCGATAGGATTGTGGGCGGCCTTAATAGTGGCAAAAAGGTGCTTTTAAGTGGATTAAACATGGAAAGGGCTGTGCTATCATTCAATGCCATTGGCATAGCCAGAAGGGCTTTTGACCTGGCCATTGAATATTCTATTGAAAGAAATCAGTTTGGAAAACCCATACATGAATTTGAATTAATACAGGAAAAGCTTGCGTATATGTACACAAAATTTGAATCGTCAAGGTTATTTGCCCTTGAGGCCTTAAAAAGGGTAAACAATGATAAAATGGATGCCCTTGATGCCGCTGCAGCCATTCTATATGCATCTGAGTCATCAGAGTATATTGCCAGAGAGGCCCTGCAGATATTCGGCGGCTACGGTTACATCAAGGACTTTGAAATAGAAAGGGTTTTCAGGGATTCCATTCTGTTAACAATCGGTGCCGGCACAAATGAAATAAGGAAAAAGGTCATATCAGAATCGTTAATAAAAAAATATAAAAAGTGAGTAAAATGGCATATAAATCAAGGAATGTTTACATGATATCAGGTGGGCTGACAAAGTTCAGGAAATACAATTATGATGAGGATTTCAGGCTAAATGTTAAAAATGCAGTGGATTATGCATTAAGGGATATTAAAATGGATGTAGGTGATATTGATGGTTCAGTTTCAGCGTATTTTTCTGATCATTTTTTGGGCCAGCTCATAGCCGGTGCCATGACAAATGATTATATAGGCATGTCAGGAAAACCGTCAAAGAGAATAGAGGGGGGTGGTGCAACCGGTGGGCTTGCATTTCAAACAGCATATGAAGAGATCGCATCAGGGAATATGGAAACATGCCTTGTCTATGGCTTTGAAAACATGTCCCATGTAAACACCTGGAGGGGTAATGATCTCATAGCACTTGGCAGTGATTCAAATTTTGATTATCCACTGGGAGGATTTTACACTGCATATTACGCACTCATGGCAACAAGACACATGCATGAATTTGGAACAACAGAAAGGCAAATGGCCCTTGTATCTGTAAAAAACCATAACAATGCATTGCATAATCCCTTTGCCCAGGCACCAATGAAAATTAATGTTGATGACGTACTAAATTCTCCGGTTGTATCAACACCATTAAAAATGCTTGATATATGTCTGATGTCAGATGGCGCTGCTGCAGCGATACTTGCATCGGAGGATGCTGCAAAATCGTTTTCAGATAAACCCGTTTTAATTAAATCCATTGGTGCATCAAGCGATACAATGAGACTTGCAGACAGAACCTTCGGTGATGTGCCACTCCTTCCAAATGAAACTAAAAATGATTATAAAAATCTTAAGTACCCTGGCGTTCATTCATTTAAGGCCGGTAGGCTTGCGGCAAAAATGGCATATGAACGTGCCGGTATAAAAAATCCTGAAAAGGAGGTAGACTTTGCAGAACTTTATGATGCATACACATCAGCAGAGATACAGGCATATGAGGATATGGGATTCTGCAGGTATGGTGATGGGGGCAAATTCATAGAGGAGGGCAGGCCAAATATAGACGGTGACATACCTGTAAATATGGAGGGCGGCCTTCAGGCATCGGGCCACGCAATAGGTGCAACCGGAATAATGCAGGCAGTATATGCATTCTGGCAGCTTCAGGGAAACATATCAAGGCATTTTGGAAATAATAACTTACAGGTAAAAAATCATAATACAGGAATAATACACAGCCATGCTGGAACCGGTGCATATGAAACAGTCACTGTTATGGAGGCGGTTTAAATGGATAGATATACAAGGGTGATGAAAACAGACCCACTTGTTAAAGAATTTGATTACAATATAGAATACATTCACAGTTATGCGCAGGATTCCAAATTTTTTACATCCCTAGGCAGGGGAATACTTCTTGGTTCAGAATGCAAAAAATGCAATTATAGATATGGAACATACAGAAAATATTGCATGTTCTGCGGTTCTGAAACAGATGATATAAATCTTCCATTAACAGGAAAAATACATTCATTTACAACGTGTTATTATTCAGGTGAAAATTTTATAAATGAAACACCTTACACATTAATACTTGTTGAATTTGAAGGCATTGATTCATTATTTATGTCAAGACTTGTTAATAAGGAAAATAAGAATGTTTACATAGGCATGCCCGTGAGGGCAAAATTTAGGAGGCTGCAGAAATTTGATGTTAATGATGTTTACTTTGTGCCGGCCTGATAATTTATTCATCAATTTTTTTTCTGGGATTTAATCCTATTTCATTAATAATTTTTATATAATTATTATAAAAAATTTTGCCCTTATCTGTAATTTCCAGCATTCTACGCGGCCCTGAGAGTGTAAACACAGTTTTATCCTTAATATATCCCGAGTGTATTAGTATATCGAGATGATTGCTTAAACTTCCCCTTCCTATACCAGTCAAATTTAAAATATCAGTAAAGTACATTTTTTCATTTATGGCAAGGGATATTAGAATCAATATTCTTATAGATGACCTTAATGCGTCATTATTTATCAGCCTGCTAAGATCACCTATATCACTCATTTGAAACAACCTCATCAGGAGCATGGTACAGTGCATAAAACGATGAGAACATCCAGCCAATTACTGATATTATCCAGAAATCGAATGAGAAATAAACATAATTACCAAGATAAAACGATGAAAAAATGAAAAATAAAATTGTTGCAAGTGCGCTTGAAATATACGTATAAAAGGCTATGTAACCTTCCAGGGGAATATTATCAAGGCTAATTTTGATATAACCAAGAATTTTAAATCCAAGGAAAAAAAATAGAATATTAACAGTGTATAATGCAATGGCATAATAGAAATAATTATACTGAAAAAAATATGCGAAGGATAACAGTATTATAATAATTATAATCATATATAAATAATTAATTTTCCTGAATTTGGGTGTCCGGTATCCTGATTTAAGTTTTATACTTCTATACGCCCTTCTAAAAATGCTTTTTGATAAATGTATTCCTAAAAAAACTTTTCCATAA
>NZ_LKBH01000279.1:0-14561 GCF_001402935.1 Acidiplasma cupricumulans
AAATGTTTTTATAAATAAACAGTATATATATAATTGTAGGGTGAAAAAGATATGGAAACAATTGAAAAGGAGTCCATGAAAGTTATAGACCCTGAAACAAAAAAAGTTGTTGTTTTAAGGACTTATATGGGGAGGCCACCCAAATTAAGCAAAAAAGACATGGAAACCTTAAGACATTGCATTGAAAATCAGAAGATATGCAACGTCAAGGAGGTTCAGGAATATATCAAGGAGAAATTTAACGTCTCATATTCCTCCAAGGAGGTTCGTGAAATTCTTAAAAAATTCAATCTTAATTACTATCCCTTATTAAGAAAATACACATATGAAAGCTACTACAATGAAATGATCAACAGAAAATTTGAATTTTAATTCTTTTATATTTTTTTAATAAAAAAATTCATTCTGCATTCAAAATATTTTTATATGCGTTTAGTCTTATTTATTGTCACCGTGAGTTATCATGAAAGATGAAATGGATTCTTTACTGGCCAATGTATTAAATTATTCAAAAAAAATGAAGCTTAATGTTTATTATTCAATAGATGTGGACATAGTCATAAGCTTTGAATGGGATAAACGTATGGGTAACTGGAAAAATTTCCTTGATACATGCAGGGCCAATAATGTTCATTCAATTGTCCTTTCAGTTAAGAGATTCCAGGATGAGGATATAGATCTGGAATATACACAGGAGAAGAAACTTTTTAATAAAATTGCTGAACTGGATATAATGTATATAGTTAATGATGTGGGTTATAAATATCATGAGGAGGCTCCAGAATTTACAGAATTAAATACATTTAGTCTTGATGACCTGCTTGAGGACACTGATGAGAAAAAGGTATTGCCATTAAACAAGGAGGTAAATGAAAAATCTGTAGACACACTGACACAGGAAATGCTAAAGTACATTAATGATGATTTAAATGGATATGCCCATTATAATATGGACGATGCCATTAAATCATTTTGGCAGTATAAAGGAATCAATCTTGATTTCTGGGTTGAACCAGAAATAAAAAATAAGATAGACAAGGTAAATAAAAATGTTAAGAAGGTTATAGAAAAGGAGGATAGCAAGAAAGAAAGACAGAAACTTTATAATATGATACCCGACCTTCTTGAAAAATTATTTGAAAAAAACAAGTCAAACATAACACTGGATGATGTTAAGGATTACCTGTCAGAACAAAATGTTAAGGTAAAATATAAAATAAATATAACCTCACTTTACAGGCAGGTGCTTAAGGCTGTAAAATTAAACAATGGAAAGCAATAAATATAATTTAATATTTTCATGTTTATTTTTTGAACTTTATGCATATTATGAATAATTTCAATAATTATCTATATTATTGATACAATAGCTATAGGCCATAATGAAGAATCGAAACAAAATGTAAATCTTAGCAAAAAGGACAACCAGAACTTTGTTCAAATACCATTTAACATGCTTATAAATCAGATACAATATAAAGTTAAAGAACACAACATAAATATAATCATACATGAGGAATTATACACATCTAAATGCCAATTTTTAGACGGTGAAAGCATTGAAAAGCATGAAACATATTTAGGCAAAAGAATAAAGAGAGGAGTATTCGGTCTGCTAATGAGGCATTAATACATGCTGACCTGCAGGCTTCATCCAACATTATAAAAAAGCAAATTCCCGAAGCATTTGACTGGCTCGGGGGGTATTGGGTTATATCCAGGAAGTTTAAGCATCAAAGAGATGATAACTTCTAAAGAGGTTTGTTAACATGGTTAACATAAATCGTAACCTAATTAGCTTTTAAGGATACTATTGTTACAAAATAAAATTATTTTAATATTTAAAGGGAATTTTTGTAATTCCAAAAGCTACTTAGCAATATTCATTATTAGCAAAAAATAAGACAAAAGATATATATGTATATGTTTGCTTAACTAAATTAGTTCAAAAGGTGAATTAAAAATGGTTATGGCAGAAGAGAGAAAAAATCTCGAGGTTAGACTGTCAAGTAATTTCGAGATAAGCAAGAACGCTCCATTCAAAACAGTGGATGAATTCTTAAGTGAGATGGGGCATTTAATCACCGACGATATGCTTGTATTAAGAGTAACTGAAAGTCTTTGCCCAATATGTGCAGATGAGGAGAAATTTGATCAGATGAGAATACCCGCAATAGTTTATGAGGAGGGCGGTGAGGTTAATTTAATAAAGGAATGCCCCGAACATGGTATTACCAAGGAAAAATACTGGGAAGACTATGATATGTATGTTGAGGCAAGCAAATACCAAGACAAGGAGGGAACAAAGATACTTAATCCAAACGTTGCGGTTTATGCAGATAAGATTATATGTCCAACACACTGCGGATTATGTGTTAAGCATAAATCACATACAGGATTGGGAAATGTTGTTATAACAAACAGATGTGATTTATCATGCTGGTACTGCTTCTTCTATGCAAAGGAGAATGAGCCAATATATGAGCCATCACTTGACCAGATAAGATTAATGCTAAGAAGAATGAGAAACGAGAAACCTGTTGGTGCAAATGCTGTTCAGATAACAGGTGGGGAACCAACATTAAGGGACGATATAATTGACGTCATAAGAATAGCCAGAGAGGAGGGTTACGAGCATGTGCAGATGAACACCAACAGTGTAAGGGCAGCCTATGATCCAGACTTTGTTAAGAGGGCAAGGGAGGCCGGATCAAATGTCGTTTATACAAGTTTCGACGGTCCAACCCCGAGATCAAACCCCAAAAACTTCTGGGAAATACCAATGGCCCTTGAAAATTATAAAAAGGCGCCCATGGGTGTTGTTCTTGTACCCACAGTCATTGGTGGAATAAATGATATGTATCTTGGTGATATGATTAAATTTGCCGTATCAAACATAGATGTCGTAAGGGGTGTTAACTTCCAGCCAGTGAGCCTTGTGGGCAGGATGTCCGACCGTGCAAGGGCAAGGCAGAGAATAACCATACCAGGCGCAATCAAGAAAATAGAACAGCAGCTTGATGGCCAGATAGGCAGGGAAGACTTCTTTACTGTGCCGGCAACAACAGAGGTATCAAACTTCATAGAGGCATTAAAAGGCCACCCAACATACAAATTATCAATACACTTTGCCTGCGGTATGGGTACCTACGTATTCGTTGATAACGGGAAGATTATACCCGTAACAAGGTTCGTGGATGTCAAGGGTATGTTTGAATATCTTTCAGAATTAGGAGAGGATATAAAGTACTCAAAATGGAAAACAGCAAAGAAGGCAGAATCAGTAACAAAACTGTTATTACATCTTAAAAAATTCGTTGATTATGAAAAGGCTCCAAAGGATTTCAAATTAAAGGATATGGTTTACAATGCCTTTACAGAGGGCGATTACCATGGTTTAAAGGCATTCCACTACAAGTCCCTATTCATAGGATTCATGCATTTCCAGGATCCATACACATATGACGTTGATAGAGTGGAAAGATGTGATATACATTATGCAATGCCTGATGGAAGGGTCATACCATTCTGCGCATTCAATGTAATACCAGAGCTTTACAGGGATTCAACACAGAGGAAGTATTCAATACCTGCAGATGTATACCAGGAAAAGACAGGTATAAACCTGAAGAAGGACAAATATTTCAGAAAATACACAGTTGAGGAAAAGAAGAACATAATAAGGTTCTATGAAAAGAGCATCGGAAGGAACCTAAGACCAGAGGAAATAGGTCTTGACCTTGACAAGGATGAAATACCCATGATCTCATCAGTAAACCCTGGTGAGGAATAAATTTATTATTTTTGTTTTATTGTACTTTTAACTTCTATGAGATACAGGCTTTTAAAGGATACTGGAGATCTTAAGATTAAGGTTTATGGTAGAACCTATACAGAAATATTTAATAATGCAGTTTATGCCATGTCAATGTCTATTATTAAAGTTCATAATCCTAAAATTGAGGTGGAAAAAAATATAGAGTTACATACTAACAATTATGAAAGCCTCCTCATAAATCTTCTTAATGATGTTCTATTTTATTTTGAAACTCAGGATACATTATTTTTTAATTCTAAATTAAACGTTGATGATTTTTATGGTGTCACCGGCAAATTACTGGGAATGCACATTCCAGAAAAGGTAAATTATGAATATATAATTAAGGCAGCAACATACCATGACCTTGAAATCATGCCTGATAAAAACCATGCAATAATAGTTTTTGATATTTAAATTTCCAGCTTTAAAAAATATGGATTATAATTAAAATATTTTAATAAGTGGCCTTCCCGGCCATGGATTTTTAACCCCAATTGAATCGCTCCTTTCAACTTTAATTTTTAATCCTGTGGATCTGCCAATGTAATCAATGTTGTCCATGAGTATTTTATATTCATCCAGATACCTATCAGATATTCTGTTCTTATTTTTAATGTAATCTTTTATCATTATTTTGTATGTGTCTTCAACAGTCTTACTATTAAACATTTTCAGAAACATTATTTGTTTTTCACCATATACTGTAATTAAAACATTTTCTCCCTGGTTTTTTATGACACGGTAAATCTCCTTTATGTCCGATATTACATTTTCAACATATTTTTCTGACTCAATAATATTATAATCGATCCTATCTTCTATGTTAATGTCAAGCCTTTCACCGCTCACAAATGTATTCTTAACGTATCTATGCCAGTATTCCTCGCATGAATATGGTATTACAGGACTCATTATTATAAGCCAGTCGTGCATAATTTTTTTAAGAGCAATATTAACATCAGCATTTCTATTTTCAACGTTTTTTAAATCATTCATTACACTGTAAAACACTGATATGTATGCATCCCTTATCTTCATTGATTCCATGTATTCCAGAAACTCCTTTACATGTAAATAAAACGATGAATAAAACCATCTGTATATGTAATCATCAGAGTCCTCTGGATTTGTGTATTTTTCAAATAAATTAAGAAAGTTTTCGTACCGCTTATATACAGATGATAAATCCTTCTCGTTCCAGTCAAGCATTGATGAGACATCGGCACCAACTGCAATAAACAGCCTGTAAAGATCTGCTGAGTACCTCTGTGTGATTTGCAGAAGAGATATAACGTTTCCCTTGCTTTTAGATATTTTTGCACCGTTTGATATTACTATGCCTGAAAACATTAGACCACCCGGTAAATATTTTCCACTGAATATTGCCGCGTGGTTCATTATAAAGAATGAGAGGTGGTTTGAAATATGTGGTGGTGCTGTAATTCTAAGATCATTTCCATACCAGTAATTAAACTGTCTTCTGGCAGCTTCTGCCTTTCCCTTTACATAATCATCATATTTTTCAAGGTTTATATTTTTATTAAGATAAACATAATCTATTATGTCATCAGGGATATCTCCAAGATGATCATAAATACCGCGCATTTCCCTGGCATTTGTATATGTAACCATATATATTGTCGAATCGGATAAGGACTCTATAACCCATCTCTCATCAAATGGAAGTTTTGTACCTATGCCACGCCTTCTAGCACAGGGTCTTTCCCTTAGCCAGTCTATGGCATCGTTCATTATCTTCCTGTACATTTCTGGATAAAATTTCATCGAGTTAATTAGGTCATGGGCCCTCTCCTTAAGCCAGTCCTGTGAATAGTCTATGAACCACTGGTCTCTTATAACAGCAACTATAACCTTGGAGCCTGATCTTGTCACCGCCTTCCTGCTGGTTTCGTAGAATATTAGTCCAAGTCCTGCCTTTATAAGATCATTTTTAATTATTTCCCTGCCCTCATTTACGGTTAAACCCGTGTATTTTCCAGAATTAATCAGTTTTCCATTGTAAAATTCCTCCTTATATAATTCCTGTGTGGCATCCTTTAATTTTTCATCATTTTCCATTAAACCATACTTTTCAACAAGGCTCTCGACATTTATGCTTCCAGGTGTTTCCACAACCTTTTTTATGTCCATATTTAATTTATTCCTTTTAAAATAAACATAGTCAAATATGGAATGTCCGGGAACAGAATAAACAACGCCGGTGCCATTATCTGGGTCCACAAATACTGCAGGGAAAACGGGAACCATGGCATTATATAAAGGAACCTTAAATTTTCTATTTAAGATCTCTCTGTTTTCAACATCTCTTATATATTTTACGTTATCGTGCTGAAGTGAAAATTTGACATAGCCCTCGTATGTAAGTACAATATTTTTATTTTCATAATTCATTTCAACATATCTGGCATCAGGATTTATCCATATATTTGTAACCCCGAAAAGGGTTTCTGGTCTTAATGAGGCTGCAAGCAGATCAAAATCATTGCCCTTGAATAACACACCTGTAAATTCCTCTATGCTAACCTTATCGGTATCACCATCCTTAATATCATCCTCGCCAACAGCATTTTCATCCTTAATACTGTAAAGTATGGGGTAATTTCCCTTTTTTATTAATCCAAGCTCATTAAGCTTGTTAAACTGCCATCTGACAATGCACTGATAAAAATTATCAGCAGATGTAAATTTTCTTGTCCAGTCTATTGAATAGCCAAGATCCGAAAAATCTTTTATTATCACCTTTGAAAAGTAATCAGCTATATTTTTTGGGTCCTTAAATGATTCTATTATATTATCTATATCCTCCTTACTTTCATATTCTGAAAGATAGCTCCTATAAAGTTTTAATGTATCAGGGTCATTGTTTGCAAGCCTTTCTGCAAATGCAAGAATTGGGGTGCCACTTTCATGAAACCCCATTGGAAAAAGCACATTATACCCCATCAGCCTTTTATATCTTGCGACTATATCACCAAGGGTATAGGTTCTTCCATGCCCAACATGGAGCGACCCATTTGTATACGGCCATGGTACGGTTACAAAAAACTTTTTTAAATTCTCATTTACCTCAGGTTCGAAAACCCTATTTTTATACCATTCCTCACGCCATTTCTTTTCTATAGATGCATCCATATTCCTACACCACTAAAACTGCAGCAGCTATCACCGTTGCCCACTCATCAGGTTTTAAAACAACAGTGGTTGCCGCGATATTTTTTGTAGTTAATATCTTATCATCAAGAACATACTCATTCTTTTTATCATCCCATTTTAAATGGTCATCAAGGCCCATGGTGCTGGCCAGCATTTCAGCTGCAAGTTTTTCAGCAAAATGGCCAGCCTCATTTTCTGTCTGCCCAAAGGTGTGGTGCTCGCTTAAATATCCCCATTTCCCCCTGTCTGATGGTACTGCAACACCAATTGCGGCAGATATCATCCTGTTTAATTCGTTTGAAGAATTTCTCGCAAGCACTGTAAATAAAATCTGACCGTAGGATAGAAGTTTCAACCCCTCAGATTTATCGACTATTTCAGCATATGGTGGTAATATTGAACTTACACTAACTATATTAAAGGGGGCTATACCAGCATCCCGTAGGGCGTTTTCAAATGATTGAAGCTGTGTTTCACCGCGACCTATTCCTCTTGTAAAAAATAATTTCTTTGGCAATAGCATAGGGGTATATTATTATTTATTTAAAATATTTATTGAAATTTGGTCCTGATTGTATTATAATGCAATAGTTTTAAATTCTGTAATATTTATGGTCCTTTTTGCATCAAAATTATAATATTTTAAATAATATTACAGCATTTATAAAAGAAATGTCCCTTTCTCTGAAAAATGTTTTTGCCTTATTAAATCCGAAATTAAAAGAAAGTTTAATAAAAAACGGCATAGAAGAGCCCACAGAGGCCCAGAGAATTGCCATACCTGAAATACTAAAAGGAAATAATATATTATTAATATCACCCACAGGGTCTGGTAAGACAGAGGCCGCCCTGCTCCCTGTTATTGACCGGATATTTAGGGAGAGGCCAGAACCCATATCACTTTTGTATATAACACCCTTAAGGGCATTAAACAGGGATATGCTGTCAAGGCTGTATACATACTGCGATAATCTAAACATAAAGGTTCAGGTACGGCATAGCGATATAACCCAGTCACAGCGTGATGAAATCTCAAAAAGTCCTGGAAATATATTAATAACAACACCAGAATCATTACAGTTAATGATGTCCGGAAAAAAACTACGGGGCCATTTAAAAAATGTAAAGTTTGTTATAATTGACGAGGTTCATGAAATGGCCCAGAATGAACGTGGGTCACAATTCTCAATAGCCATGGAAAGGTTGAAGTCAATAGCGGGGAAAATCCAGATAATAGGCTTATCGGCAACTGTAAAAAACGAGGATGAACTTTCCAAATTTATTGCACCTGAGGGAAATATCAAGATTTTGAAACCATCAATAAATAAAAAAATGGATATATCCGTGATTTATCCAGAACCTGCAGACCCTGAAATTTCGGAAAAAATGGGATGCGACCCCCAGTATGCTGGCTGTATATCTGAAATATATCATATAGTTGAAAAAAACCGTGGCACTATTGTGTTTGTTAACAGGAGATATGTTGCAGAGGACATGGCGTTCAGGCTATCATTGTGGATCAATCATCCGGATTTGGAGGTTCATCATGGTTCATTATCAAAGGAAAGCAGGGAAACTGCAGAAATGGATTTTAAAACCAATAAGATCAGGGGCATAATATGCACATCATCGCTGGAACTTGGCATAGATATTGGAACCGCTGATGTTGTTGCACAGTTTAATTCACCAAGACAGATAAATAAAATGGTCCAACGTATTGGGAGATCAGGGCATTCACTTGAAAAAACCTCACGGGGCATTATAGTATGCAATGACACAATAGAACTCGAGGAGGCCGTGGCCATTGTTGATAACATTAACAGCGGCAATCTTGAAAATGTAATGATCAGGAAAAATTCCCTTTCGACGGTTGCAAATCAGATTATGCTCGAACTGAATTATGCCAAAAAGATCAAATATCAGGATTTTTACAACATAATAAAAAGGGCATATCCATTCTGGGAACTGTCCTTTGAAGAATACTATTCTGTTATCGAGCTTTTAAACCGTACAAAAAAATTGATAATAGACGGGGAGTACATAATAAAAAGATATTCAATTTTAAAATATTATATTGAAAATATCTCAATGATACCCAGCGATAAAACATACAGTGTAATAGATACAGTTAATAAAAAATTCATAGGAACACTGGATGAAAAATATGTTGTAAATGAAATTGAACCAGGGTCCTTTTTTATCATACGGGGTGCAACATGGAGGACAATTCGTATTCAGGATGGCAAAATATATGTTGAACCATTTCCAACTGCTGCCATAGCCCCTCACTGGACTGGAGAGGAAATACCAGTTTTGTTTGAAACCACATCAAGGGTATCAGAAAATAGAAAGAATCATGAAATTCCCGGATTCATAAATAAAAGAGGTGCTGATGCACTTTTGAACTGGTATAAAAACGATATAGCATCACTGGATAAAATAATAATAGAATCATATGCTGGAGAAATAATAATCCAGATTCTTCTGGGAAGTCTTGGAAATTTTACACTTGGCGAGATATTATCCGGAATATTAACATCGGTTACTGGTGAGAGCGTCGAAATGGACTACTCACCATATCATATTTATATTAAGGTCTCAAGGAACATTGCACCATCTGATATTGAAAAAATTATTGAAAATATAGATATTAACAACATTGATGGATATATTAAATCATCTGCGAGAAGGTCAAGGTTCTTTAATAATGTTTTTTTATACGAGGCAAGAAAGTTTGGAATAATAACAAATGACGCTGATATAGGCAGGGTAAGGTTTGAAAAAATTGTTGATGCATATTTTAATACGCCATTATATGAGGATTCCATGAGAAAACTTATTTTTGATTACATGGACATAAATGCTGTTACCGAATATTTAAAGGGAATAAAAGGCGTGAAATTCATACTAAGGGATAAAATATCCGAATCATCGAATATATTTTTATCCCATTATTCTGAAAGGATCATGCCACTAAAGCCCACCAAGACAATACTTGAATCAATTAAAAACAGATTATTAAATGAAGAGGTTATACTTTTATGCACATCATGCGGTAATAAAAGAACATTAAAAATTAGGGACATAAGGGATATAAAATGCCCTGTATGCCATTCACATCTTGTTGCATCGGTATCAAAATTCGATGAGGATTCAATAAAAAATATCGATGATACGTTAATTAAAAAAAGGATAATAAAGAACGCGCATCTTGTAAGGGAACGTGGTCTTACCGCAATTATGGTCATGGCTGCAAGGGGGGTTGGACCTGATACAGCCTCAAGAATACTTGAGGTTTCATACCTCAATGAGGAGGATCTGATTAAGAGGCTCCTCAAGGCGGAAACCGATTTTGCCAAAAACAGGCAGTACTGGTAATATATGATGCATGGCATTAATCCTCCCTGATTGATTGACCTGCCCGCCCTAACATGGTTATATTAATATTTCTGGGTGCTGGCATTCATTGCAACGGATTAAATCCTATTAAATCCTTATATTTACCTCCCGGAATTGAATCCCTAATTTAGGTGCACTATTATTTCTGCTATAATGTTACTGGCAAATGCCATTTAAATATCATAACGCCAGAAATTCATTAAAGTCATAAATTTATTTATATATTGACCTGTGATTTTCTTACAATATACACATTATATTATGTCATTTTTATGCAAATATTTAAATATTTTTAGCCATTGCTTTCTTATGATTAATCTTAGGGAATTCAGCAAATCCTACAATAAATTTATGGCTGTAAGCAATTTAACACTTGAGATTAAAAACGGTGAGATCATGGGATTTGCTGGGCTTAATGGTGCGGGCAAAACCACCACCATAAGGGCAATATCCGGATTAATATTCCCAACCGGCGGTTCCATCGAGGTTGATGGCCACAATATTGTAAATGATAAGGTTATGGCATCGATGCAGATAGGTTTGGTTCCAGAATTTCCAAATTTTGAACTGGACGCCAAACCGTTGCAGCTGCTTAAGTATTATGCAGGTTTTTATGGAATTAATTCTGCAGATGCCGAGAAAAGGGCAATAGAATTGTTAAAGAAGCTTGGTATTTACCAGTATGCAGACAAAAAATTAAAGATGTATTCACAGGGGATGAAAAAAAGATTCTCCATAGCATCGGCGCTTATTGGCAATCCCAATAATTATCTTTTTGATGAGACGTTAAACGGCCTGGACCCACAGGGGGTAAAGGATGTAAGGGATTTAATGCTAAGCCTCAAAAAGGAGGGCAAATGTGTGTTCCTATCATCCCATATACTTACTGAGCTGCAGAATGTCGCAGACAGAATCGCAATCATTAAACAGGGCAGGCTTATTAAAATACTGGAAAGGGACGATCTGGCCAATCTTGGGAATACTGTAATAAAGATTGGAATAAGGAATCCAGATAATAATATTAACAGTGTTCTAAAGGGGTATGGTGATGTAATTTTTGAGAATTCATTTTATTTTATAAGAAACGCATCAAAAAATCTTGATACATCTGAGGTTAACAGCGAACTTGTAAAGTCCGGTTACAGGGTTTTTTATATATCCAGGGAAAGCGAGGCCCTGGAGGAATATTTCTTAAAGGCGGTGAACTAATACATGAAACCTTTTATTTACGATATAAAAAGAACATTAACAGGGAAATTCACGATAATTATCATAATATTATTAATAATTGTCACGGCACTCTCAGCATACACGGCAGTTGCCGTCACTTCCAGCAGGGACCCATCAGGAACCTCAATTGTTATGCCCTCAATCAGTTCAAAAAATGGCAATCTAACCATAACGGAATATGCTGTAAATGGCTATGGAAATCCTGTTTCTGGATTAACCACGCATGCTTATATATACAATTATACATCATCTCCAAAGAGCATCAATCCCATGGAGATTACAGGAAAAACAAATGCAAATGGTTATTTCAATAAAACAATTAAAAATTCCTTTGATGCATGCGTTGTATTAAACCTTACCGCATATTACGATCACGGCGTGGCAGAACCCGGGCAGGTTTATCATTTAACATATAACAGTACCAGCAATCAACAATATTTTACTGGATTTCTTCCTTACAGCCCGGATTTTGGCCTAAATTATTTTAATAATAAAGGAAACTTTACATATTTACTTGCCATTCAAAATAAAAGTGATATTTCACAAACTGGTTATCTGGTTTATACACCTTTTAATTACAATATCAATGTTAATGTTTATTATAATATTACGTCTGAGCCATATTACAGCAGTACCCTAAATATGAAGAATGTAACATTTTACAAAACAATTGCAAAGCATATGGATTTTATAAACATCCCGGTTAGTAAAACAGATCAGGATAAATTTGTAAACGTTTACATAGCAAACAGCACGAATAATTTAGTTTTCACCATCCCTTATGAATATGTAAATATTAAACCAGGCGCAATACTGAACAGCGAATTATCAACATTTTTTGGTATTTTATTTATCCCGATACTTGGTATATTCTCTGCATATTATTATTACAGCAGGGATAAAATGTCAGGTGTTATGGAATCAATACTTGTCAGGCCTGTAACACGCGGTAAATTATTCATTTCGAGGTTTACTGGCAATGCAATAAGCTTTATCGCCGGACTTCTTATCGCACTTGGTGTGGCCGATATAATACTGTACAAATATACCGGGTCATTTATCTCTTCAGGCACATTTATTGATTTGTTTGCCGGATATCTTGTTGAGGCCGTGGGCTTTGCCGGCCTAATGTATCTTGTATCACAGTTCCTTAAAACGCAGGGGCAGGTCCTTGGAGTGGGCATTGCCTTTTTATTTATACTTGGATTCATGTGGTCAACATTAATATTATTAATACCGCTTATTCTTCATATTTCTGCAGCATCATCATTTTATAGGGATGAATTAATACTTGGTTCAATATCCCCGGCATATTACCCACAACTTATAACGGCATTTAAATCAGGGGTCTATGATGGCATTTCAGCACCATCACTTGGGATTAATATAATAAGCGTAATGGTGGTTGGCCTCATATGGGTACTTATACCATCTGCCCTGGCATTATATTTCGCAAGAAAACATGATAACTAATCACACATATATGCTCCGATCGGGATTTGAACCCGAGTCATCGGCTCGAAAGGCCGGAATGCTTGGCCGGACTACACCATCGGAGCTTTTTATCTATTAATGATTTAATAAAAATCATTAAAATGTGAAAGACAATTGCATTATATTAATTAAATATTTTCTTTTATAAGTGTCATTTTTCTATCCTCGCCAAGTGATATAATGCCTATTTTTATTCCCGTTTCATTCTCTATAAACTCAAGATATTTTTTAAGATTTTCTGGCAGGGCATTATAACCCTCGTTTATTATTTTTTCAGCATCAAGATCCCCCCAGCCATCAAATTCCACATATTTAACCTCAATATTGTCAAAGTCAGAAAGGTTTTTTGGATAATAATTAATTTCCCTGCCATTCAAAATATATGATGTGGCAACTTTTATTTTTTTAAGCTTCCCAAGTATATCTGTTTTTGTTATTGCAAGGCAGTCCACATCATTAAGCATGGACGTGTATTTTAACAATGGTATATCCAGCCATCCAACCCTTCTAGGCCTGCCAGTTGTTGTTCCATACTCATTTCCAAGATCCCTTAATGTTGAATCATTTAATATCTCCGTTGGAAATGGGCCAGAACCAACCTTTGATTGATATGCCTTAAAAACACCAATGACCTTGTTAACCTTTCTAAAAGAGAAACCAGACCCTGCAGATAGTGCACCGGATATTGTATTTGAGGATGTGACAAATGGGTAAATGCCAAAATCAATATCAAGCATGCCACCCTGTGCGCCCTCAAAAAGTATGTTTTTTCCAGTTTTATATTCATTATTTATTAGCTCCTCGGTATAATCCACATATTTTATTATTTCCCTGCCCAGATTATAAAGGCTCATTGCAAGTTTATCCCTTTCATTCTCATCATTAAATTTTGAATCCCTTAAAAGTTCCCTTTTCATTTTATAAATGGTTTCAATTTTTTGTTTTATTATATTTATATCAGAAAGATCAATAATCCTTATTCCGGTTCTTGCATATTTATCCTCATATGTTGGGCCTATTCCCATGGATGTGGTGCCTATATTTAATTTTGATCTTACAGATTCCTCCTTTTTGTCAAGGCACTTATGCATTTCTGTTACAACATGGGCGTTCATGCTTATTTTAATATTTATATCCCTATTTGAATCCTTTAATATTTTAATCTCTGATAATAATTCATCAGGATCTATAACCATGCCATTCCCGAGTATTACTGTTTTTGCCTGAAGTGCACCGGATGGTATTAAATGGAACTTATATTTTTTTCCAGATATTACAACGGTATGCCCGGCGTTTGCACCACCATTAAATCTCACGACATCATCATATGAACCGCTTAAAAAATCGGTTATCTTGCCCTTACCCTCATCACCAAACTGAAGACCGAGAATTACGGATATCATTTAAACCTATAACGTATTTTAATCTAGTATAAATTAATTTA
>NZ_LKBH01000280.1:0-4534 GCF_001402935.1 Acidiplasma cupricumulans
AATATTATGAATATTTCAATATCCAGGGAAGAGTATGTATGTAATAATAAAAAATAGGTTATAAAAATCTGTGGGGCAAATATGAATACAGAAATGGGATATAATATAAGGTTGTTGATTCTTATTTAAACCGCCCCCAGATTGATGCTTCTTGCATAATTATACTCTTCCATTATCTTGGGCAGCATGGTTTTATCCTGAACAACATCTGCCCTGTAACCCATTCTTATAATACTACCTCTGACAAGCCTGAGCCTTGAAATTTGTGATGAATAGAGCCCCCTCATTAACAAATCCTGCAGTGGTTCACTTGGATTATAATTATAGAATGATGTGTGGTCTATAATAAACATAATAACATTAAATGCATATTCTGGCTTTTTTATATTTATATCTGATGCGGTCATTACAAAGATTAATGGTTTTTTTCCTGTTCTTTTATTAAGTATTTTTATTGCAGATTCAAAATCAAAATCTCCACCGGGAAGTATTGATGCTATTTTGGTTTCAAAATCCTTAATACTATTTCCGCTTTTATCCGGTTTTATAAAATAATTGTGTTCGCTGGAATATATAAAAAATCCAACATTATCACGGTTTTTTACCATATAATATGCTGCATTTATTATATTTGTTACAGTTTTATCGTATATTTTATCATCCCCACCAAAATTCATGGAATTGCTGTAATCAAGTAAAAATATTACAGTTATTTCTCTTTCCTCCTCCATTTCCTTGACCATTAATATATCATTGGACTCATCATATCTTGTCCAAGCTATGTATCTGAAATCATCATTTTCAGTATATGGCCTGATACCGTAGAGGTCATAACCCTGGCCTGCCTTTTTTGAGTAATGGATTCCGTATGTATATATAAAACTGCTTAGCATTTCTGTTCTCTGAGACCTTATATCATTGGCTGATGGATATATTTTAATTTCCATGGTATTACAGTATTTTCTTTCAGAATATGCCAGATCGAAAATATCCCTCATGATTATGGTTATATCACCAAGTGAATATTTCCCGATGTATCTGGGCGTGATTTCATATTTTTTTGTTACAGTGGACTTTTTCCTTATTTTAATAATTCCAGAGTGATTCTCTGATATATTTAAAATGTCAAGGGCCTCATCAAAAAAATAGAAGCTTACATCGTTATTGTTATTGTTTTTAAACACAATATTAATTTCAAATGTTTTATTTTTCCTGAATATTCGTGTATTAACCTCCCTCCTTATATCTATATTTGACATATATCTTGCCGAGGAATAATTAAAGAAAATTATATCTGAAGATACAATAAAAAATAAAATTAAAGTGAATATTATGTATCCTGAATATCCTATAATTATTGATTCCAGCAGACCAGATAGAATTGCAGTTATAATTACATACCCAAGCTTTTTTATCATCTTGGAACCTCAACGGATGATAAAATATTATCTATAACCCTGAATAATATATCCTGATAATTATTTTCTCCATCAATTAGTGATTCCGGTCTAAGTATTAATCTGTGGTTAAATATCTCATGGGCCATATATATAACATCTTCAGGTATAACATAATTTCTTCCGCTAATAAGTGCATTTGCCTTAACAGCACTTAGATATTTTACAGCGGTTCTTGGGCTTGCACCAAGATAAACCATTGAATTTTCCCTTGTCTGCCTTATTATGTTTACAATGTATTCCATTATGTCATGTGATGCATAAACATTTTTAACCTCATTTTTTAGAAACTCAATATTATCAGCACCCAGTTTATAATATTCCAGGTTGTTATTCCTGCTGGTTGATTCCAGTATTTTTAATTCATCGTCCTGTGAGGGATAGGTTAAAAAATATCTAAAAAGAAACCTATCCATTAAAGCCTCTGCAAGGGGGAATGTGCCCTCCTGCTCCACAGGATTTTGTGTGGCTATAACAAAAAATGGCCTCGGCAGGGGGTATGTTACACCATAGACTGACACATGCCTTTCCTCCATTGCCTCCAGAAGGGCTGATTGAACCTTTGGAGGTGTTCTGTTAATTTCATCTGCAAGTATAATATTCGCAAACACAGGACCCTTCCGGAATTCCATTTTTTTCAATTCCAGATTGTATACCATATTGCCGGTAATATCTGATGGCAACATATCCGGTGTGAACTGTATTCTTTTAAATTCAACGCCCAGATGCTTTGAGAATTCATCGGCAAGCATTGTTTTTGCCAGTCCTGGAACGCCCTCAAGTAATATATGATTACCGGTAAGCAATGATATAAACATGAACCTTACTATTCTCCTGGAACCTATTACCTTATCACCTATTAAATCGTTTATATCATTCAATCTATCTATTAATGATATACTCTCTGCCTCCATTCCTCAAACGCCTCCTCATTTATGATATCCATTTTAATGTTTTTTAATCTCTCATAGCTTTCTATTACCTGAACAGAATAATATTCTGCCCTTTTTATAAATCTTTGCCTGCGCCTGCCTGTTGAACTGGATGCCAATCCTGCATATTTTTCATATTTCTGCATTAATTTTCTAAAATTTTTTACCTCGTTTAAAACCATATCAACATCATTTGACATTTTTGATATGTAATCTTCATACTTTTTTGAACTGATCATTGTATATTCATGAATAAATTGATTTTGTGGTATATTAAATTTTTCAGATTTTACAGAGTTTTCTGGATCTTTATACTTATATATTACGGAATTAAAACCAATTACAATTATAACAACAATAATAATTAAAAGAGGATAAAGAAAAATAAGGGATGATCTTTTGATTAAAAGCGAAATTATGTCAAGAAATAGTATAGTATACATCATTGTTGATCGTTATAAAATAATGCCATGATATCCATATAATTATAAACATCCTTAATTTTGGATATTATCTCCTCTGAATTTATATTTTCATCGAAAATACCATATCTGGCCGGTTCATAATAATTAAGGTAAAAAACGGCAAGTTTTTTTAAAGCATAAAGCTGATTAATATTCTGTTTTGTATTATCCTTTTTGTCTGGCACATCTATGCCATTTAACGCCTCAATTAATTTATTATTATTAACCAGACCCTCACCTGGTTCAACCTTTATTCCAAGATTGTTGAGCTGATTTATTATAAACTCCCTGCTTGATCCATTTTTCTTCACGCTTCCATCGAAACTCTTAATATAATCTGAAAGCACTGAATTATATCCGAAAATTATTGCATCCTTAACCTTGCCATTGCCCAACATTTTACGCATTTCTTTAATAACAGGTATGTCATCAACTGTTTTTATTTTAATCACTGTTTGCTCAATAACTTTATTACTTTTTTTATCCTTTTTAAAAATCATTATTTTTCCACCTCACTCTCTGTGGTGTATGAAATCTTGAGGTAATAAAGCATACCGTTTGTTAATTTGCCGTTTGAGGATTCTGGACTAATAATTCCGGGAGTTTTGGTAACCACCTTAATTGGACCATTTTCATATAATCCAGAATTTGGTGAATAATTATTTCCGTTCACATTGAACGCAATTGTTTTCCCATTAACTGATATGCTTGAATTATTAAGGTCATACGGGAAGTTGAATTTTATCAATACACCATTTATTGATGTCGTATTATAGGTAACTGTGGTTATATTATTTGAAACCGTATATACATCCTGGGTTAGCTGTACTGAGGCATTGGCATCGGTTATACTTAAATACTTATATGGATTTGTTGAGTTTAAATCAATGTTAATCACCTTAACCAGTATATTTCCATAATAAACATTTAATGAATTCAGACCCGCACTGGCCAGAAAGGTGTTATTGCTGATAACATTAACACCATTATAAATAACTGAAAGATTTGATGAAACATTGAGGAGGTATGCTGTTATATTTTTAACAAATGTGCCATTTGAATGTATATATTTAATAAAAGATGTGCTGACATAATGTTTATTATTGTATGTAAAAGTATAATTCCCCTCAGGGGCCTTAAAATTAAAGAATGTGCCTGAATTATTCGATTGAACATTATATTTGATATCTTCCCCATCCCTGAATATTGTAAATCCTTTAATATTAACTGATTCATTTCCATTTAATGGAAAACTTCTCAACTCAACAGTATAATTAAAATCTTTAAGCAGTGCAACGTTATCATTAACATACGTGCTTCCAGTTACATTTTTTATTATTGTTGATGTGGAATAATTATAAAATTTCGTTGTAATTTTATACTGACCTGCCTGTGGTAATCTAAATGTGAAGCTACCGTTTGCACTTGTGATGCCCGTGTAGGTTTGAGTTCGGCCATCATATGTAATATTGGCCTTAAACTGCTGACCTGACACTGGGTTGGTTCCGTTTTTATATATTATTGTTAGATTAAATTGTTTTGGTATGTTAATATCATGATGTACAATTACATCATGATTGGGATTTTCATAGGGATATGCAATGGATACCAATGGGAAAATAATTAATACCGCAATTATTACGCTTAAAACTATGAACAAATTTTTCTTATCCATTTATAA
>NZ_LKBH01000281.1:0-1052 GCF_001402935.1 Acidiplasma cupricumulans
ATAATTTAAAAATATTGTTAATTATGGTAGGATTAAAAATATTTAAAAAAAGTTCACAAAATGGTGTAAATGCCGGGAAAAATCTTAAAACTGTTCTTGGTGCATCATCTGTTATAGGAGGATTTTATGCATTAAGCTATGATGTGGATTACTTTCTACTGGCAGTTGGTATTGCATTTGTTGTTGCCCTTCTGGTACTGAAATTTAAAAATAAAAATAATGCATAAGTTTATTCTACCTTTTCAATATAATTTTTTAAACCAGCAACTGCCTGTGTTATTGTTGGGTCTTTAATATTCTGCATTACCTTTTCTGGAGTTTCATTACTAAGTGCACTTGGTGATATTAGTGCACCATTGAATATATATGCTCCTCCAGGTCCAGTTATAATGCTAACAGTGTTTATATGTGCTGGTATGCCATTACCTGCACTTAAATTGGCGCTTGTAGAATCTGTTCCAGATATGAGGACCTCAGTTGTGTATATTTTTATATCATTATATACATTTGATGGGACTTTTGCTTTAATTTCATTAAGTCCCTCATTTATTAGGTTTTGCCCTGTTAAATTTTCTTTATACAAATAAATTGGTATGAAGTGAATCATTCTTCCATTTAATGTGAAATTATATTCTGAGTTTGTAAATATTACACCTGGTGTATTATTATAAATATATGATGATGATGAGTTAACATATGTGTAATTCTTAGTACTACCAATAAGACTGTAATATGCCCATGAACTTGATGCTCCATTTGGGCTTCCGTTCCACGTGATAAAATAAACGTTTATTGAACCCCCGCCAACCAGATTTTTTGTGGAAATCTGGCAATAATTGTCTATTTTAATATTTTCCTCTGTTGGATTGTAATGGAGATCAAAATCTATGGATAATGCTACAATGACTATTAAAAAAACAATGAAGAAAACAAGCATTTTTCTATTTATTTTAGGTTTATCGCCATCTGGTTCCATTGAAATTTAATTTAAAGATGTTATTTATACTTTGCTGAATATTGAGACTAAATATAACTATTAGAATATGTTTTTA
>NZ_LKBH01000282.1:0-1057 GCF_001402935.1 Acidiplasma cupricumulans
TAATTTCGGCAATATATTAAATAAATTAAAGCATAAAAAATGAAATTTAAATCATTTTAATTGTTTTACCCTGGGAGAAAATTAAAACCCTGATATTTTTGGACCTTAACCTCTGTATGAGCCCACGGTCATTGGTTAGAACATAGCAATTTAAAGCCTCAGCCGTTTTTAATATACAGTCATCACCCCTCCCTGAGGACCTAATAACATTGAAATACTCTGAATATTTTAGGGCCGCCCCGGCATACCAGTATGTCCTTGATAATCCCTTTAATTCATCTATTACACATTCAGGAATTAATATTTCAAATGCAACCGGTAAATTTAAAATTGCATTTCTTATATCAAGCCTATTTTTTATTGAATATATTAGGGAATTTGTATCTGTAATTAAGGTCTCTTTCATTTTACAACTTCGGCTATGGCTATATTCTTTCTAATCTTTTTAATTAATACCCTTACATTCTGCCCCTTCTTAACACCGGGTATGTATATTATAAAATCTCCATATCTTGCATGGCCTTCACCTGATCTTCCTATCTCTGTTACAGTAACATTGTACGTTTTGCCCTCAGATAACTCTGATTCCTCCTCCTTGATTTCCCTAACAGTTCTTATTGGATGCTGGGCGCCGCACGCCTTGCAAACAAGCAGGCTGGTTCTGCCCACCTTTTCTATGACAGTATCAGGTGAATTGCATTCATAGCAAAAAACATAGGTGGCCATATACTGGTCCATCTTCGCCCTTATTTCCTCCTCACTGATCTTTCTGTTAATAATTAGCCTTCTCTGGTCAATGTTGGCCCCAATACCGAATTCTTTTGTTAAGTATTTTACAATATCCTCGGGATTCCTGTTAAGCATGTCTGCTATATCAAGGAAGTTCCTGATAATCGTGGTCTTACCCTCATATATTATATCTGGCTCCGGTACCTTAAGCCTTTCCTCGAATTTATTTTTCTGTGATAATACATCTGAAGCATCATTTAATAATTTATTATAATCAAAGTCCATAATTGGTAATGCCTTTAATGGATATTAACATTATTTTATTATA
>NZ_LKBH01000283.1:0-991 GCF_001402935.1 Acidiplasma cupricumulans
AAAAATGGTAATAAATTTAATTTGTATTACAGGGAAGACAAAATTAAAAATAATATAAAGCCTATGAATATTTCAGGATCGCCATCAAGGGCCCTTTACATGAAAAATGGTTTTTATATAAATACATTATATGCATATAGAACATTTTCAAATGTAAAAATACACTATATTAGAACAGAAATATACAAACCTATTTTAATATTTTCATTTATAGGCATTATTTATTTTATATTAAACATTAAATTATACAATACATTTTTAATTTTGCTTATTGACCTTTATATACCATTTTTACCGGGACTTGTGTATTCCATGCTTATATCCCAGTGGCCGGTATTGCTTGAAAGGCCCTGGCTTTCATTTACATCAATGAATGCATATAAATATATCAAAAATTTAATTATATCCATAATATTGTCAGTTTTTATTGCAACATGTCCAATGATTTTATTTTCAGGACTTCTGCTTATTTTTCATTTTAATATATTATATATAATGATATTCTTATATCTGCTGGTAATGCCATCCATAACAGCTGCAATAATCATATATTCATACATGCTTATCGCACCCATTCAGATAACAGATTATGATAATATACGCAATTTTGCCAGCAGCGGACAGAATATGGAAAGATTAATCCCCTTTTTTATTCTTTATATTTCCTTTACAATAACATTTTTGCTTTCAATATTTTTAAAAAATATAATTTACATATCATTATTTTACCTAATAATTATAATAATAACATTTTCAATCCTCAATTCAAAAAGGATAATAAATTATATGGCAAATAAATTAATAAATGCAGATTTAATATAAATACCAAATTTTAAGGTTATATAAAATTGATAAATTCCATGTTATTTTCTATTTCCTGTATATTTTTACTTGAAAATAAATGAAATCATATATGAAAATAAGTACAGCATATAAATAGAATTCAAATTATATTTTTAGCAACAAAATTTTATTTATATGATTTGATTAA
>NZ_LKBH01000284.1:0-14152 GCF_001402935.1 Acidiplasma cupricumulans
CGTGTGCTCTTCCGATCTGATAATTTAAAAAAACTTTTATTTTATAATAAAATAACATTACAGTGAGAAGGGGATTTTTAGCGATTGGAATTATAGTCATGTCGTTTAACTCATTATACCAGTATTCATGGAATGTTTTTGAGCCACTTCTTAAAACTGGATTTAATGTCAGTATTGTTTATATTCAGGTGGCGTTTACACTCTTTGCCATATTCTCCACCGGGTTTCAGGGCATTGGCGGATACTTTGCCGATAAAAATGGCCCCAGAAATATTGGAATAATATCTGCAATACTTTCTGCAGTGGGATTTATTGGAACCTCACTTATAAATAATATCTTTTTATTTTATTTATTATGGTCTCTTGGAAGCATAGGTGAGGGTATTTTATATGGCATCTCAACAAACCTTGCAGTTAAATGGTTTAAGGGGAAGCGCGGTTTTGCTGTGGGATTTGTTTCTCTTGGTTTTGGCATGGGAGCAGCAGTAGCAAATATATTTATAGCAAAGGCAGTAACCTTCAGAACCCCAATGCTAATTATAGGAATTGCTGAGATTGTAATACTTCCATTGTTAATGTCAATTGCAAAGTATCCGGAATCTAAAGAATTAAGCGGTGAGAAAACATCCAAAAATTTGAGGAATAAAAAATTCTGGATTTTGTATGTATCATTTATACTTGGTGGTGTACCCCTTTTAGTAATATCCGCATCCTTTGGGTATATTGGAAAAAATCTTCCTTTATATGAGTTTACACTTCTGGTTTCCCTATTTCCACTGCTAAGTGGCATAAGCAGGCCCATACTTGGTTATATTTCTGATTATATTGGCAGAATTAAGTCGGTTTTTATTATAGATATATTTTTAACCGCCGGATCTATATTTTTGATTTTAAAAATATATGCAATATCCATAATACTCATTGGTTTCTTTGGGGGCTCAATGATATCAATGTATTTTTCACTTGTTGGCGATATATTTGGATCAAGATTTTCAACGGCCAATAACGGGGTTTTTTATACAGGTAAGGCAATTTCAGGTTTTATTGGCAGTACATTATTTGCTGCAATGTTTATATTATACCGCGATAAGTCATTCTATTTTGTATTAATTTCGAGTTTATTTGCGATTTTATTCTTAATATTATCAATGAGAAAAGAAAATAAAGGTTATAGATCGGGACAACAACAGGAGGTCAAATAAATAAATCGCTTAATATTAAGCATATGATTTTTTATAAATGTGCCTGTGCACGTTTTATGGAATTTATGCCCATGAAAATTTCTGTGGCTGAATATAAAATAAACCTGTGTGCAATTATAAGCATTGTCAATAATCCTGAATGCTTATTACCCTGGCATG
The DNA here is from genome assembly GCF_001402935.1 of Acidiplasma cupricumulans. Classification (NCBI taxonomy): domain Archaea; kingdom Methanobacteriati; phylum Thermoplasmatota; class Thermoplasmata; order Thermoplasmatales; family Ferroplasmaceae; genus Acidiplasma; species Acidiplasma cupricumulans. The sequence continues at coordinate 1,362 of NZ_LKBH01000284.1, forward strand.
AGGGGACTAAAAATTAGATGGATCATACCAGATATCCAAGAAGGAGACCAAGAAGCGGTGAGACAACCCATGTCATTATAATTATGAAGAATGGCTTCATGTAAATACCCTTAAATTTGTATGAGATTCCAACCCCAAAAACGCTTGATGTCAGCGTCTGTGTGTTTGATAATGGAATTGAAAAAATGGTTGCTATTTCAACCAGTGCAGAGGATACAACAAGGGAAACAAGGGCATTTGAATATCGCATAAGATACATTTCCTCACCAACCCTTTTTATAACACCACGGCTTAAAAAAAAGCTGCCCAAAAATATGGCCACCGCCATTATAATTACTGTAATAAGATTGAAACCCTCAACGTTTGCTATGAAGCCTAATGTATTTGCACCAAGTGTAAATGCTGTTAAAAATGAGGAGATTATTATTAAAATCTTGAGTGTGGCCGCCACGCGCCAAACATTCTTATAATCCCTGTCAAAAATAGATTTCTCGGTAATATATGAAACTATTATTGATAATACCGGTGCAAGTATCCAGAACATAATCATTAAAATTACAAAATTGTAATTTACTGAGTAATCAATTCTTAGATCTATGCCTATTGCTGTTCCTGCAAGTGCCATTGTCAATGATAACGGTGCCCTACCGATGGTTGCAAGGAAAAATATTATGAACGATACCAGAAATGCATATGAAATATAAAAGTATGAATGCGGAATCAATGAAATTGCCGCACCTTTAAGAAATCTGCCCTCAAGCGCCAGACCAGCAAAAAATCCCAAAGAACCAATCAGTGTTCCATAAAACCTTGAGACGATTCTTGACCCTATTAATGTGCCAACAGCCGCTGAGAGATTATTACCTGAAACAAGAAGGGTTAGCAAAAACGTGAGTATTAATGAAATTATTAAAAAAATCAAGATGTCACCGATAACATTATGGTAAATACAAGATCTGATATATCCTCACAGTCATCCAAAAGATCATCCAGTTTGTGTGCAAGGGTATTTAAATGTTCAAAGACCAGATATGAAATTTTATTTGAATTTTTATATATGTAATCGATTATTGAATCCTTTATTTCGTCCACATTCTCCTCTATCTTTTCAATGTTTTTCCTATCCTCACGCATCCTTGATAGGTCCGTCTCATTTAATATGTTTTTGACATACCCCAGTGCCTCCTCATTATTGTTTAATATTGATATGAATTTGTTATATGAAAAATCCACAATATTTCTTTCATCCTTGTTAAGTTCATAGTTTTTGTTGAATCTGTTTATTTCCCTGCTTGAGTAGTACATCTTATCAAGGATGTCATCACATTTTTCTATTAAGGCAAGCATGTTATCCATCAGGCTTGAGCTTATTGCCCCGCTTGTAACCTCATGCCTGAAGTTAATATTCATTTCATCCCCTTCCTTTTCCTTGTCCCTTATAAAATTATTGTACTTATCAATATCAACTGGTGCATTTTTCAGCATTAAAATTAAATTCTGTGTACTTTCAATACCTATTTCAGGGAACCTTGATAACCTTGAAAGAAGGCTTTTTTCTCCAACAACAAGAAGTCTTTTTAAAAAATTATAATTAACCATGACAAATTAATTAAAAAGTATTATATATATTTTATAAAAAATTTATTATGCCCTGCTCATATTGCTTAATGACGTGATCTCTGAGATGTTTTCAATTCCGTACCTTTTTACCTTTTCAATGTCCACGCCATTCTTTCTGGCAATCTTTTCAACAACCTTTAGCATCAGTTCCCCACCGGCTGAAATTATTGTGCCTGTTCCAACCCTGGCTATTGGGTTCCCATGCGTGTTCCTGAATCCATCCCTGATTGCCATTTTTGCAAGATGCCTGTATGATGCGTAGTATACACCAAGCTGTACAGGGTTCAACATTGTGCTTAAGTCTCTGGATTTAATCCTTCCCAGGGGTACATTAACCAGCGGTGTAACTGTAAACTCAAATGGCCTGCCATCGACATATGAATTGCTTAGCCTGTTAATCATTGCTATTGAATCCCAGTTATCCTCATCGGTTTCCTGCTCCTGACCAACCTGTATTGTGAATGCTGACCTCCAGTAATACTTTGTTTCGTTGTAAACACCCTCCCAAACTATTTCTGAGAAGGATCCATCTGGACCAATCCTTAATGGCATGGTCTTATTGGGCATATGCTTTAATGCAAGTGCATCACTGCCTGTTTCAACACCGGTCTGTATGCCTATCCAGTTGTCAGGGCCTGCCCTTATAACCTCGCTTATTTTTCTTATTAAATCAGGGTATGCTGCAGGTATCGATATTCTTCCATGCGTTGGGTTTGTTGTTTCAATGCCCTTTATATTCATTATCATTTTAAACATATCAAGAAGTGCATCCTCATTTGGTGTGAACATTTTCTCATGCTTGTATTCGAATATCTCATCGGTATGAAGCCAGGCATTGGTAAATCCACCCTTAACGTTAACCTCAATCTCTCTTTTTATTTTATCCAGTGGATAATACCTTAATGGCCTTAATGTAACCTCACAGAAATCGCAACCAACACCACAGCCCCTCATTATTTCTACCATTCCCTTCATTGAAGGCCTGACTATATCAGGTATGTCCTCAAGTGACGGATATGCCCTTTCCGCAAAGCCACGTGCTATAAATAGATCATCATTCTTTAGAACCTTTCTGAATTTATCATCGTAGGTCATATAGCCCTGGAAGAACATTTTTTTATCTATATTGCCCTCGGATATCTGTCTGAAAAGCTCTGATACGGTATCATCCATTTCTCCCTGAACTATGTAGTCAAAATGGTATTTTTCTATCTCATCCCTTAATATTGTGAATTCCCAGACACCGGGACCGCCAACAACAAGCTTTGCCTTCTTCCCCTGTCTGACCTTATTTACCTTTTCAAGAAGGGCGTCCCATTCCCTCCTTACCCATGAATCCAGCCCACCACCAAACAGAGCTGTGTATGACATTGTTGTTGGCCCTATTCCAAGCGGATCCATTGTTGTAATTCCTATTATTTCCGTATCATCGGTAATAAAATTGGCAAGATAATCCTCATGGGCCACTGCTACGTCCTTTCTTGGGTTGTCCCTTAGAAGGGCGGCCTCTATTTTTCTAAGTGCATATGGGGCATATTTAAGCTCCCCATTGGGCAGCGCTTCTGGTGCTGGACCCTTTAAAAATCTGTAAATTTTCCCCGGTATTTTATTTCCGGGTGCACATGGCAAAAAATCTAACAATGGGAAATTTCGGTATTCATATGCAAGTGTACTATCCGAGATCAACACATATTTTGTCATATAGTGAATCTTATATTTATATGGTTAATAAACGTTTTCATGTCAGACATTTTTAAAATTAACAAATATATAATAATAATTATTAAAATATTTCAATATAGTATTTTATTAAAAATATATGCCGAATAATAGATGTTTTTAAAGAAAAATGCATCCTTTTCAATTCCAGAAATTTCAAAGCGATTTTTAAGAAGAACATTAATTGATGGTATATTATTAACCAAAACTTTTGTGTAAAGGGTGTGCATGCCAAAATATGTTTTGGCCACATTTGAAACAAGGCCGACTGCAGCTGTTGCAATTCCCCGGTTTCTATATTTTTTGCCGATCCAGTACCCAATATGAGCCCTGTTATTTAAATAATCAATATCCTTTAGGCCAATAACACCGGCTATCCGCCCATTAAAATATATATAAAGATCCAGCGAAAATATCTCACCACCCATTTCCCTTTCCTGGTCTATAAAAAATAATGCATCCTCCTCTGTATAAGGATATGGAAAGCTGTGGCTCATTAAATTAAACCCAAGATCATTTTCATTGGCCATTTCAACAAAGTCATGCAAAGAATTAATGTCAAAATTATTGGTTATGAATACATTATTATCCAAAAAAAATTCAAATTTTTCCATGCAATCCCATAATAAATGGTTATAAATAATTTTTTTAGGCATGTTGACATTATAATAAATGGATTGTGGTATAGACGAGGCAGGCCGTGGTCCTGTTATAGGCCCAATGGTTATGGCAATTTTATGTTCTGATGAATCGATTAAAAGTCTTGGTGTCAGGGATTCAAAACAGCTTTCACCATTTCAAAGAAATAAATTATTCGAAGATTTAAAAAATATGGAAAATAATTATGTGATTATACAGCCATATGAAATAGATAATTACGTTAAAAAAAATCAGTTGAATATCCTTGAATTAAAATATGCCATTTATTTAATTGACTCTGTTAAATGTGAGAATATTTATGTTGATGCCTTCGATGTAAATGAGATAAGGCTTGAAGATGAGCTTAAAAGAAGAACCGGGAAAAATATTACATGCAGGCATAAGGCGGATTCAATATACCCTGTTGTATCAGGTGCTTCCATAATAGCCAAGGTTATTAGGGACTCAGAAATAGAAAAACTCCATAAAATATACGGTAACTTTGGATCTGGATATCCTTCAGATCCAAGAACCATAAATTTTCTAAAAAATGCAATCGAAAATCACATGGATATTGATGGTATAGTAAGGAAGGAGTGGAAAACATATAAAAATTTATTAAATAAAAAACTTTAGCCATTTGATTGATACTTTTATAAATATAATGTATACATAAAAATAATTATAATACTAATACCTTTAGATTTAATGAAGGTATCTGCAGTTATTCCCACAATCAACGAGGAAAAATCAATTGGCAATGTTATTGATGGCCTGAAATGTATTGATGGCATAGAAATAATAGTTGTGGATACCAATTCAACCGATAAAACAAGGGAAATAGCTGCATCTAAAGGGGCGAGGGTGATAGAGGAACATAGAAAGGGCTATGGGCGGGCATATAAAACAGGCATTAAGGCGGCCTCGGGTGATATTATAGTATGCCTTGACGGTGATAATACATATCCAACAGACATTATAAAGCCATTAATAGACATTTTAATCCTGGATAAGGTTAATTTTATTTCCTGTGATAGGATGACGCTTAGAACGCAGCATAGCTATACGTCACTGCATTTCATAGGTAATTTGGTACTTAACTTTACCCTTGCTGTTCTTTTCAAATTTCATTTAAACGATTCACAGAGTGGCATGTGGATATTTTATAAGTCATTTTATAATAAAATGAATAATTTAAGTGATTACATGGCATTTTCAGAGGATATCAAAATTGAGGCTGTAAAGCATGGAAAATTAATAGAGGTGCCAATATTATATGGCCAAAGAATAACAAAGCCAAAGCTTAAAACATGGCGCGATGGGTTTAAAAATCTGTTTCATTTAATTATAAAAAGAATACAGAATTAAACCTGTAATGTTTTCTTTCTTGATATTATTTCAGTATCAGGGGGTTTTGTTTTTTTAATTATTAATAGTCCTGAGGTAACAATGATGGCGGCAATGAAAAAATCCGCCGGATATCCTATATCAAATGCGATAAAGCCAGAAATTCCAGATCCGATAATCTGTCCAATGCCATTAAATGAATTGTACAGTCCTATAACCCTTCCACGAATAACCGGATCCGACATGTTTGATATACTGGTTACCTCACTTAAACCAATAAAACTCCAGATGCCACCCATAATTCCATAAACCAGAATAAACAGAGCCAGATATAATATACTGTTAATTACAAAGAATGATACAATTCCCATTAAAATAAAAATAAAAATACGTATTAATACTGAATATGAAAGCATTTTATTTGATCCAACATAATTAATATACCTGCTTGCAGGTATATATGTGCTTGCTGACATAAGGCTGTTTAGGAGATACATTATGTAAACATCTGCATTGGTTGCATTGAATTCACGGATCATGAATACAGGGTAGGGTATAAAAAACATCTGGAAACCAATCATAAAAATAAGCGCGGTTATTAGGTAATTTTTCAAAAATCTTGGAACCTTATAACCAGCAGACCTTTCAGGTATGTGCAGTATATGTGTTGGAAAATATCTGATTCTTTCTATAACCCTTACCGTATATAAATACCAGAGCCTTTCCCTCTTTAAATTTGTCTTTCCCTCCTTTAGGAAAAATAATGATACAATACCTGAAATTAGATATGCAAAGGCTGCAATAACATAAAGATACTTTATAATGGATGTGCCAAAACCTGTATCATAAAATAATACAAATACGCCTATGCCAAGGCCTATTACAGTACCCACCGCGCTGTAACTGTTAAACCTTGCCATTATTTTTGACCACAATGATTTCTCTGAGTTTTCCAGAATTAATAGTGTTGAAACCGGCACAGATGCCATTGCTATTAGCTGAAATATAACAAGCATTAAAACATATTCTGGTATGCTTTTAACCATAAAGACAATTAACAATGATAGGAATGAACCAAAAAATCCAATTAAAATAAAAATTTTCCTTTTTTTAAATTTATCAGACAGATCTCCCCACATTATAAGTGCCGGTACAGATGCCATGGATGATATTGATGTTACAAGCCCGACAAAAACCACATTGCTGTGCAGGTAAACAACAATAAAAAGCGGTATTAACGGCATGGTGAGACCTGCGCCTATATTTGAAAATATGTAACCAAGAAACCATTTATTATCCGTGCAATCACTTAAATTCCCTTAAGTGCTTTGATATATATTTATTTTATTGCTAAACCATTTCAGATAATTATAATATAAAAATGCAACTTTAATATTAAATTAAAATTTATTAATGATTATAACGGTAGAGACCCATCAGGTGCTACTTTCTTCCAGTCATCAAGAAATCTGGATAGACCCTCATCAGTCTTTGGATGCATTGCCAGTTTCTTAATTACATCAAACGGTATTGTTATTGCATCAGCGCCTATTAATGCTGCACGGAGTACATGAACTGGATTTCTAACAGATGCAACAAGAATTTCCGTTTTAAACCCATAATTGGAAAATACTGTTTTAATCTGGTTTATAATTGACATACCGTCCTCAGCAATATCATCAAGGCGCCCAACAAATGGAGAGACATAGGCTGCGCCGTTCCTGGCTGCAAGAAGGGCCTGAACTGTATTAAAAATCAGGGTTGTATTTACCGGTATATTTTTTTGCCTGAGAATCTTCATTGCCTTTAAACCCTCAAGTGTCATTGGTATTTTTATGACAGCATTGGACCCTAGGTTATGCAATTTAACTGCCTGTTCAACCATATCCTCAGATTTTGTGCCAACAACCTCAAGGCTGACAGGCCCATTCACTGTTTTAAGTATTTCAGATGCAATGTCAATAAATTTTTTGCCATCCTTCTGGGCCTTTGATATCAGTGTGGGATTTGTTGTTACACCATCTATCAGACCGTAATCATTTGCCTCCCTAATCTCATTTATATCCGCAGTATCTATAAAGATCTTCATTTAAATTCCTCCCTGTAAAAATTTTCTGTTATTTTTTCGATATCGCTTATTCCTATATGAAAGTAATCAAACAGTTCCATACCCTTTCCGCTCTTACCAAAAATATCTGGCATGCCTATTCTTTTAACCGGAACCGGATATTCCTCTGAAACAATTTCAGAGACCCTTGAACCAAGGCCGTTATATATTGAGTGCTCCTCCGCCGTAACTATTTTTCCTGTATCCCTTGCCGCCTTAATTATTGCATCCCTGTCTATTGGTTTTATGGATGACATATTTATAACCCTGGCATCGATATTCTTTGATTTTAAAGCCTCGGCAGCCTTTAATGCAAATGATACCATTATGCCATAGGCCATAATTGTTATATCATTTCCATCCCTAAATGTAACTGATTTTCCCTCCTTGAATTCATAGGATTCTTCGTTTAATACTGGAAATTTTTCCCTTGTTAATCTAACATAGTAGGGGTTCTTCTTTTTGACTGCAAGATAATCAATAACCCTCCTGGTTTCTATGGAATCAACAGGGACAATAACCTTCATATTTGGAAGGCCTGACATTATACCAACATCCTCAAGAATCTGGTGTGTTGGGCCATCCTCACCAAGTGATATGCCGGCATGTGTGACCACAAAATTAACAGGAACCTCGTTGTAACATACAGACTGCCTTATTACATTATAGGTATTGCTCAGAAAAACAGCAAATGTGGATGCAAAAACTGTTTTGCCCGCGAGTGATAAACCTGCAGCAGCTGTTACCATGGACTGTTCTGCTATGCCCATGTTGTAAAATCTTTCCGGAAATTTTTTTCCGAATATATCTGTTTTTGTTGAACTTGAGAGGTCTGCATCAAGAACCACTATATCACGATTTTTCTCGCCCAGTGAGGCGAGCTCCTCGCCGTATGCTTCCCTTAAACTTTCCAATATTTCTGTTTTCTGCATATTACATTGCCTCTATATCATTTAATGCCCTAATATATTCCTCTTCATTTTTGGGTGGTGCCCCATGGTATTTAGGATTATTTTCCATATAGCTAACGCCCTTTCCCTTAACCGTATTTGCCACGATCATGGTTGGCCTGTTTTTTACAGATTTTGCGGTTTCTATGGCGTTTATTATCTCATTGAAATCGTGGCCGTTAATTATTATTGTATTCCATCCAAATGCCCTGGCCTTTTCAGATATATCACCAAGCGGCATAATATTTTCAGTGAAACCATCCAGCTGTATCATATTTCTATCAACTATAGCAGTTAGATTATCAAGATGGTATTTGGATGCTGCGAGCATGGATTCCCATATATTTCCCTCCTCCATCTCGCCGTCGCCTAGGATTGCATAGATCCTCTTTGGGTTGTGATCAAGTTTTGCAGCCAGTGCAAATCCAATTGCAACACCAAGCCCCTGACCCAGTGAGCCTGTTGATGATTCCACACCGGGTATGCCACGATGGACATGCCCCTCTAAATCTGAATTTTTATTTCTGAATCCAGAGAGAAGATCTTCAGAAAAGTATCCACGAAGTGATAATACGGCATAAAGCGCCGGAGATGCATGCCCCTTGCTCATTACAAGTATGTCCCTGTTTGGGTCTGATGGGTTTTTCGGGTCTATGTTCATCTCCTTAAAATATAAAACTGTAAGCACATCTGTAATGCTTAATGATCCTCCAGGATGTCCACTCTTGGCAGTGTAGACCATTTCAATTATTTTCTTTCTTACCTCCTTGGCAAGAGGTTTTAAATCATTTAATGAATATGCTTCCATCTTATGTCAATATAATATATATTAAAGATTTAAATATCTTTCTTTATATCAGTTACTATAAAATTTAAAATAAAAACTTATTTATTAACATTATATTACTTTCTATGATTAAGAAGGGAAGAAATCTTTATATTGCGGATACCGCAGTAATTATTGGTGATGTCACTCTTGGGGATAATGTTACCATTATGGATTCTGCGGTTATTAGAGGCGATGAAAATTCAATAATTATAGGTGATAATTCCAATGTTCAGGACAACGCTACAATTCATGTGAATAACACATACGGCGTCAGAATTGGTAAAAATGTTTCCGTAGGGCATAATGCTGTGGTTCATGGTGCTGTTGTTGATGACAATGTAATTATAGGCATGGGGGCCATAATTTTAAATAATGCACATATTAAAAAAGGCTCGGTGGTGGCTGCAGGAACAGTTGTCCTTGAAAATTTCGAATCCGAGGAGAATTCCCTGATAACTGGAATTCCAGGAAGTGTTAAAAAAATAGACCCAAAATATGGTGAAATGGCATACAAAAATTCTCTTGAATATTTAAAACTGAATCAGCAGTACAGGTCTGGAACATTTGAGAGAATTAAAGGAAACGGAAATGAATAAAATCTTAAATGGATTTATCTCTGCAATATCGTTTTTTACTGTAATCCCCTTTAAGGGCAGTTACGAAATAAATTATTATACAGTATTATTTATAAGTGCAGTCGGAATTATAACAGGAGCTATAGCGGGCATAATTTTTTATCTTATAAGCAACTATAGCAGTTTAATAGCTGCAGCATTTTCCATTTCATTTATTTTGTTAATATATGGATTTAATCACCTTGATGCACTTGCAGATTTTGGTGATTCACTAATGGCACGTGGAAACGCAGAAAAACGGCAGCAGGTAATAAAGGACAGGTACACAGGATCAGGAGGTTTTGGACTTGTATTTGTAATATATTTAATGAGCGTGGCATTATTGTCATATTTTCATGGTTACTATGGTTTTCTTGCAATAATTTACGCTGAGGTATCCTCAAGATTTATAATGGTTTTTTCTCTTTATAAAACCAAAGCTTTTGGAAGCGGTCTCGGGAAAACGTTTACCTCGATAATTTCTGATAATAAGATTATAATAATAATTAATTTTTTACCTGTTTTAATAATTTCAATATTTGATGTTTATTATATTTTGGCTTTTTTTATAGTTTTTTTAATTATGCATCTATTAAAAAGACAGATAATAAATCTATATGATGGCATAAATGGTGATATAGCAGGCAGCCTTGGAGAAATAGGCAGGTTTTTAATGTATTTCATGCTGTTTATATTTTTAATTTTAAAGATAAAACTAATGCTTTAACTTTAATTTGCTTGAGATAAGCTGATCATATTTAATTGTATATTTAATTTTCTTATTCCTAATTTCATGGGCAACCTTTTCTGTTATTTCCTCTATTTCTTCAGAGGGGGTATTCCTGTAAATTGTTAGCTCGGTTCTGTTCTGCGGAAAAATCATCCTAAATTTTGAGTTCTCCCTTCTGTAACCAAATGGCTTTTTATTTTTTCTGATCTCTTCCATGTTAAGCTCCAGAAGAATATCATCGAACTGCTTTTCCTCTGCATTGACCTTAGATTCACTTTCAACTATATCCCAGATGTCTGGAAAATATTTTTCAAGGTCTTTCCATTGAAAACCTTCCTCAAAAATTATATGCCCACTGTAATTTTTCACATTATGTTATTAATATATAATACATTAATTTTTCTTATTATTTGGACCCATATTGGGTATGATTGATGAAAAAATTCCATTTAACTAGAGATTTATTATAAATTTCTTATAATAATTATTCGTTATTATGCTATACCAATTCTTAATGTTATTTAAAACCATTTATAATATTCCTTCAAACTATTATGATTATTATTACAATAATGCTGATAATATTCTATAATTTCTGTATATTCCAAGCATGGAAAATTGCGAAGATATATTTCAAGCTTCTGGAAAATTCAAAAATTTAATATTTTTATTAGGCTAATCAAAATGTGTTTATTATAATTATATTCAAAATACGTGGTCATCCATATATAATACCTGCATGCAAAAAATATTACAATAATTCTGATATTTAACAATAAATAAATTCATGTTTTAGCCATGGTTTCAATTGCTTTTCTTTCCTCTCTTCCACGGGAAAATGATAGAATTGCACCGATCAAGGTTATCACCATTGAAACGTATAATGAATAATGTATTCCTACCATGAAGGATAATGATACACCACCAACAAGCTTGCCAACCCCTGCAAACACCTCAAACGCAACACTTCTGGGTACACTTAAGCTTGCTATGGATATTGATATCACAAAGCTGCCAAGCATACCTATATTGGCTAAGGTTCGTAAAAATCCAGATGACATGCCGTAAAGCTCCTTAGGCGAATTTGCCATTACTGCACTGTTATTTGCAGGATAAAACATTGATGAACCAGTGCCTGTAATTGCAGATGCAATTAGTATTATATAAAGTGAGGAATTTACAGTTAATGTTGTATAAATTAGAATGGACACAGCCATCATTAGAAGTCCTACAGTTGCCGGTATTCTTGAGCCTATCCGATCTGCAAGCTTTCCGAAATATGGTCCCAAAACGCTGCCTATTAAATATCCGGGGAGCAATAATAATGCGCTGTCAAACGGTGTTAACCCGCGTATCCCCTGCAGGTACATTATAATTATAAAAACAACAGCCAGAAATCCCAAACTCTGGAAAAATGATGCAAACAATGAATATGACAAAATCTTAATTCTAAATACCTTTAATGGCAATAAAGGTTTTTTAACCCTTGTTTCTATATATATCATGAACATTACCATAACTATGCCAATACCGATTAAAACCATATTAAATGTTCTTATTCCATATGTTGATATATCCACTGCGGCATATGATATAAGTATTAAGGCAGAACCAAGGGATGCCATTCCAGGAAGATCGAGCTTATTACTTACAGGTTCACTCCTGTTAATGTATTTAATTCCATAATATATGGCAAATATTCCTATCGGGACATTTATATAAAATATATATCTCCAACCAATAAAAGTTGTGATTATTCCACCAAGAACAATTCCAAGCATTGCACCTGCATTATATCCCACTGATGTATATCCATAAACCCTGCCACGTTTATTCGGCTGAAAGTTATCCGCTATAATTGCCCCACTGTTTGACTGCACCATGGAAGTTCCAATTCCCTGTATTAGCCTAAAGGATATTAGTTCATCAATATTTGCTGATGCTCCGCATAGTGCAGAACCTATTGTAAATATAGAAATTCCCAAAATAAAAATATTTTTTCTTGCAATAATGTCCCCAAGCCTTCCAAGCTGTGTTGTTCCAACTGCAATTACAAGTAAATAAATTAAAATAATCCATATTGAGGCTGATAACTCTGTTTTTAAATTATCGGTTATTGTTGGAAGTGCAAGCAGTACAATTGTGGAATCAACTGCCCCCATAAGAACTGCAAGTAGAAGTGAAATAATCAGCCGGGAATATTTATCCATAATTAAAAAATATATTATAGTATTAA
>NZ_LKBH01000285.1:0-891 GCF_001402935.1 Acidiplasma cupricumulans
CGGTGGTATCTATAAAGATTCTTTAATTTATGCAATTACACCAAGAAAAGATAAAGAAGTTTCATGCCAAACAAAAGTATATTATTATGCTCTTCTATTAGGAAATACGGTGGTATCTATAAAGATTCTTTAATTTATGCAATTACACCAAGAAAAGATAAAGAAGTTTCATGCCAAACAAAAGAGATTTATAAAAAATTAAATGTTAAATATATTTATAAAAGCCTTAATATAAAATGGTATGATCAACCATATTTAAACTCAATTTATGGTGCTGCATTTATTGAAAAATATTATTTAAACAGTGATGTATCATTTGTATATGTTGATGCAGATACTTTTTTTATTAAGCAACCTGATAAATTAGACCTTGAAAAAAATAAAGTTCAAATAGCAACGACACCAATAGATTCTATAAAAGCTGAGATTGCCAATAGCGATATAAATGATATAAGCGAATATTGGAAACATGTATACAAGCTATTTAATGTTGATATTAATAAATTATGGTGCATTAAAACCCTACATGATAATAAAAATATTGTGGCTTATTTTAACATAGGAATCATTTCTGTAAAACCAAGTTTACAAATTTTTCAAGAATGCTTGGAGAAAATAGAAATGGCATACAATGACCCGTATTTTTCTGGATTGCCAAAAGGTTCATTAGAAAGATTCTATTTAGATCAAGTTTTTACTTCGGCTGCTGTAGTAAAACATCCAAGAGATAAAATCTTATTATTAGATTCTAACTATAATTATTCATTGCCTGTGATGAAACATATTGATCAAAAAAAATTCAAAACTATTGTACATATTCATTATCATCATATGTTTTTTTATAGAAGGACTTTAAAAATTTTTCAAGAAAATGTAGATATTTATAATTTA
>NZ_LKBH01000286.1:0-743 GCF_001402935.1 Acidiplasma cupricumulans
AGGGTAAAAATATTAAAAATTGGAGAGCAATGTGTGCCAGGCCCCGAGGTATACAGAATGTCCCACTGGAATGAATGGGAAAAGCTAGATTTTCATATTGTAATAGCATATAATGATAGAACAAATTTCCTTATTAATACTGGAATGCCATTAAACCTTGATTTGCGTAATAATGAAATGATGAAATTTGCAGGTAAAAGGTCCTTATTTAAATCATATGATTCCATAAAAATACTTGAAGATTCGGGATTCAGCAAAAATGACATTAAAAATATATCATTTACCCCAATTCAGGACTATACAACAGGCAGATTAAACCAGTTTAATAATGCAAAATTTTTTATTTCCAGAAGGGGCTGGATCGATGATATAATTACACATAATTTACACAATGAAAAAAGGTACTTATTTATCCAGGATGAAATGCTTAATTATATACTATTCAGTGCATATAACAGGGTAGTATTCTTCGATTCTGACAATATTACGGAATTAATACCAGGAATCAATGCATTATGGGTTGGATGCCATCATAGGTCTTCACAGGCGTTTATAATAAATACAGCGAGTGGTAATGTTATATTTACAGATGCATCATTTAAAAATAATAACATAAATGATAATTTGCCCATTGGCATATCAGAAAACATATTTGAATGCTATAAATCATATAATATATTAAAAAAGCACGGAAGGGTTTTATCTGCCTATGATCCTAATATAAGCAATATTGATATAAATTA
>NZ_LKBH01000287.1:0-736 GCF_001402935.1 Acidiplasma cupricumulans
AATAATATCTAATAAAATCCATTATAATGTTACATTTCCATTATTTAATTGCTGGCTAGATGCACTAAAATAGGTTGCCTCAATTGATAGATTATACACGGTTAGATTCCCGCTTAAAATTCCAGTTATGGTGGTTATTACATTTAATATACCATTTACCAGTGTGTTAATTGCTGAAAAGCTAAGGGTGTTTGACCATACATTCAGGCCTGTAATATTTCCATATGGTGCTGTTATGGTTATAATTTTATTTCCCAATACGGTGTGCTGCAGGGTAAGATTATTAAATGACGCAGAGGCAGCTGTAATATGGTAGGTTCCATTCAACTCTGGTGTAATAACTGCATCATGAAGTGTTATTTTGGTTATATTTATAAAAAAGAAATTTTGTGGGTCACTGGCCGTACTGGAATTGTTTTCATTTCCATTCCTGCCCTGATGTAGAAAACTTCCATAATAGGGAATAAAGCTTAATATGATTATTAATGCCAGTGAAATGACCACAATTTTTAGATATTTTTTATTTGTTCTCATTTTCACCACGCAATGCCTTCTTATCCACCTTTCCAACAAGTGTTTTTGGCAGCTCATCCCTGAATTCTATGATTTTTGGCACCTTGTAAACTGCAAGCTTATCCCTGCAGAAATCAATAACATCCTTCTCAGTTAATGTATTATCATTCCTTACTATTACAGCCTTTACCGTTTCACCACGGTGCTCATCCCTTATGCCTAT
>NZ_LKBH01000288.1:0-588 GCF_001402935.1 Acidiplasma cupricumulans
AAATTTTCCAACAGATACCTGTTATAGATTTTTACGCAGGCCAAGGCCTTATATTATATTTGAAAAATACGAGATTCCACCTTCTCAGGTTTACATAGAATGGAATAATTTAACTTAAAACGATATTATTATATGTATATATAAATACAAGATAACAAAATGAACTTTTTCAAGTGCAGATTGTATGATTTTAGAGATTCTGCCTGATTCATTAGTTCATTCATATAATGATATGGAATGTTAAAAAATTATTTGTGTCGATAATTTCCATTATAATAGATATAAATAATAAGAATATAGAAGAATATTATGTTGAAAAATAGATTCTGTTTTTAATTACATCACACAAGCTGAGATATTATGGATTAAGCATAAAAACCATGGCATTTTTCTTAAATTTCCATGAAAGCGCAATAGGAAGTAAAATAGATGGGCTATTTAAAACCTGTTAGGATGGAATTTTACCACTAATAAGCTTATTAAGTATAACCCGTTTTAATCCTTCTGTATTGACAGTTGTAAAAATTGATTATTCATCCACAAATTACTTTTCAATAATTCAAAGAATTCTTAAGAAACGTTTTATTA
>NZ_LKBH01000289.1:0-523 GCF_001402935.1 Acidiplasma cupricumulans
TTATTATTATAAATGCAGATATGTATTTTATATATTTTTCATATTTATATCCGAATCTATTAATTGCATATGGAAATGTAAAAATCCATATTATTATACCTGAAAATAGTCCAGCCACAGAAAGTATGCTTAACTCCTTTAATAGGAAAAATCCTGCAGTAAGCCACCACAGTATCTGGAATGGATTGGTCAATCCCATTGATAATCCTATAAAATAGTTACCCTTTCTTGATTTTGACGGCATTTTAGATTTTAATACAGCCATTCCAAGGTAAAGCATGAATAACCCACCTATTATATAAATAAATTTTAGTATACCTAAATTTATGTATGACCGAAGGAAGTAAACAATTAAAAAGAATGTAAAATCTGCACTCATTGCACCTGCACCAACACTTGTCCCATGCATCTTTGATTTTAATGATTCATTTGCTATTATTGAATTTACAGCACCTGGTGGACCTGCAAGAGATAATCCAAGGATTATTCCAAGCAGATAGTAATAAAATATCATTATGGTTTA
>NZ_LKBH01000290.1:0-13760 GCF_001402935.1 Acidiplasma cupricumulans
ATTTAAAAATATAAATTTATTCCTCAATTGTTAAATTGAGTTTTTCTGTTAATTCCTTGTACCTGTTCCTTATTGTAACCTCGGTTACACCAGCAACCTCAGCTATTGCTCTCTGTGTTCTTCTTTCACCGGTTATCAATGATGCTATGTATATTGCCGCTGCTGCAACACCTGTTGGGCCCTTACCTGATGTTAAATCGTTGTCCACGGCCATTTTAAGAATTTCCTCTGCCCTCTTTCTTGCCTCCATTGATAATCTGAGCTTGGAGCAGAATCTGTTTACATAGTCATCGGGCTTTGATGGAAGTATATTTAGTTTTAGATACCTTGCCATGATTCTGTATGTTCTTCCAATTTCCTTCTTTTTTACCCTTGTAACAGATGCTATCTCGTCCAAGGTTCTTGGGACGTTTGTAATTCTGCACGCGGCATATATTGACCCTGCAACAACACCCTCAATGGATCTGCCGCGGATCATATTCTGCTTAACGGCCTTTCTGTAAATAACGGCTGCAGTTTCCCGCACATCGTTTGGAATGCTAAGATTGGATGCCATTCTTTCAAGCTCCTGCAATGCCTGTGATAGGTTTCTCTCTGCTGCGTTTGAGACCTTAATTCTCTTCTGCCACTTTCTTAATCTGTAAAGCTGTGCCCTGTTCCTTGTTGGAATTGATTTTCCATATGAATCCTTATTTTTCCATGATATATCGGTTGATAAACCCTTATCATGAATTGTGTATGTCATTGGAGAGCCTGTTCTGGCACGGCTTTCTGACTGCTCTGAATCAAAAGCCCTCCATTCTGGCCCCTCGTCAATATAACTGTCATCAATAACCAAACCACAGTTTGAACATACGAGCTCCCCGCGCTCATAATCCCTGACCAGCTGTGAGGAACCGCATTCCGGGCATTTATCTATCTCATATATATTTTTCTTCTTTTCCTTTTCATCAACCATATTTATCACCTAACATTTTACATATACTTTTTCCGGGGAATAATCCACGGATGCCAGATATGCGAGGGCATACGGATTTGATACGGGTCCCAGTATTCTGGTTATCCTGCCAATAGCCTTTTCATTACTATCATATATTTTACCATGTAAACTAAGGCAATTATTAATCCGTATCAATATCTCATTGTTTCTTTTATGCACTATTTGGCATTCATATTTCATTGTACCATACTATATACATAGTTTATATTTAAACTTTTCGTAAGATTATTAAAAATTAGGTTTTTTATATTAAAATATTAGTGTATAAATTTGTGTAATATCTCACTTATCTAAGATTCATAAATTATTTATTGGAAAAATAATTTTAATAAATTTTTATTGCATATATAATAAACTTTTAATACTCTTAGTAATAAGCATTATATAAATCTTGGGTGGTATTTAATGGAAGTTGACGACGTGAAAGTTTGTCCTGAATGTGGTTCACATCATCTTGTAAAGGATTATGAAAGAGGGGAATTAACCTGTTATGATTGTGGTATGGTTATTGAGGATTCCATTATTGATCAGGGACCTGAGTGGAGGTCATTTGATTCTGATCAGGATGAAAAACGTTCAAGGACAGGCTCACCAAGCAGCTTTATGAGCCATGATAAGGGGCTGGCCACTGAGATTTCATGGTCAAACAAGGATTATTACGGAAAGAGAATACCACATAAAAATCGTGCCCAGATTTACAGGGTTAGAAAATGGCACCAGAGAATTAGGGTAAGCAATGCGGCCGAAAGAAATTTGTCCATGGCATTGCAGATACTGAATGAGGATGGTACAAAACTTGGAATTCCAAAGGATATTAAGGAAACAGCAGCATTAATATATAGAAAGGCCGTGGAGAGGAATCTTATAAGGGGGAGAAGCATAGAAAGCATAGTATGTGCATCCATATATGCTGCATGCAGAATGGTAAATATACCAAGAACGCTGGATGAGATCTCCAAGGTATCATATGTAAATAAGAAAAAAATTGGAAAGGCATACCGGCATCTAGCAAAGGAACTTGCATTAAATATTAAACCCGCAACTCCATACTCATATGTTTCACAGTTCTGTAATAAACTTGACCTGGACAAGAAGGTTATAATAGACAGTGAAAACATAATAAGGCTTGCATCGGAATCGGGCATTTCAATGGGAAAGGGACCAACAGGTGTTGCAGCAGCGGCAATATACATAGCAGCAATAAAAAACGGAAAATCAAGGACACAGAAGGATGTTGCCAGGGTATCCGGAGTCACAGAGGTAACCATAAGAAATAGATATAAGGAAATAAGCAGGATGCTTGGCTTTGACCAGAATGAATAAATTATAAAACATTTAGCTTTACAGCAATGGTAATAAATGCCGTGTGACCTATAATATTATTATCAGGCCTTGTTGCATTTTCCCTTACAAGTATGTTACGCTTTATTAATTCAACGGTTTCCAAAACAGTGAAGTTATTCTTATTTAATGATAAAACATTTTTTTCAGCCTGATTAAAGGTTGGTGAGTATGTTATAAAGTATCCTCCAAATTTAAGATTATTTTTGAGATTATCAACACATTCCCATGGTTCTGGCATATCAAGTATAATTGTGTCAAATAATTCTTCGGTTTTAAATGTTTTAATATCGCCGTTAATAAGCTCCCAGTTATTCGGGTTAATAAGTGAATAAACGTTTTTCCTTGCGTTTTCAATGTTCTGTTTATCTATATCAACACTAACAAGTTTTCCTGATGCATTTATTGAGTTAAGTATTGAATAGCTTAAATTGCCTGTACCAACACCGGATTCCAGAATTTTTTTACTCCCATTTATGGATCCGGTATATATTATATAGGCGGCATCAACAGGAAGTATTGTCTGTGTCCTTCTGCCTGATATACGATAAAAAAATTGTGGATCAGGATTTAATATTACAAAGGTTTTACTCCTTAATTTAATTGTATCTCCGGGCTCAAAAACAGAATTCAAGGGTATGCTTATTCTTTCGTTTTTAATATATGCAGTATGTTGCTCCATATCAAGAAGGCCGTAACAATCATCAGATTTAATAATAAACACAAACGTTTATATTTTTAAAATATTTATTTTTTACACCTTTCTATAAAATTTTTAAAAATTTCTGTGCCATATTCAGTATTATTAACCTCAGGATGAAACTGAACACCAAATATATCCCTGCTTTTATGATAAAAGGCCTGCACCCTGCATGTATCTGATGAGGCGCATATAATGTAATCGTCAGAGATGGACTTAATCTCATCATTATGGTTCTCCCAGACTATCATTTTTTCAGGGATGTCATAAAATATTGAGCCTTTACTGTAAAAATTAACCTCCTTTTTGCCATATTCAGGATGTACTGCCTTTGATACATTCCCGCCTGAATTTAAGGCAATGAACTGGGCACCTGCACATATGCCAAAAATTGGATAATCATGATTAATATACTGCTTAATATTTCCAAGTTTTGAAAGTTCAGATTCTATGCTTGCAGGACCACCTGATAGAACTAGTCCATCAAGGTCTATTAATTTTTCATCATCAACAGTATTTGGGAATATCTCAGCATCTACTTCAAATGATTTTAGGACACGCCACTCACGGTGGGTCCACTGTCCACCATTATCTATTACACCTATTTTCACACCACAAAATTTCAATGTTGTATTTAAAGATAGTACAATAATCTTTAAATTGTTGTTATAAAAACTTATATAACCTGAAATAATAAACCTTTTATGACAATATATCAAGGTAAAGGTACAAAGAAATTTACAGGTGGAAAATTAAAGAGAAACCATTCAAAAAGAAGATACGAGCTTGGCAGGGAGCCATCATTAACAAAAATTGGTGAGACTGAAAGAAAAACAATAAGAACTTTAGGTGGCAATACCAAGGTTGTTTTATTAAATGAACAGTTTGCAAATGTATACAATCCCGATGATAAAACAACAAAGAAGGTTAAAATTATAACAGTTAAGGAAAATAATGCCGATCCGCATTATGTGCAAAGGAACATTATGAATAAGGGTACAGTAATATCAACGGAGATAGGAAATGCAATGATAACATCCAGGCCAGGCCAGCACGGCGTGATAAATGCAGTACTTGTGAAATGATAACATTATATTCACAGTATTTTAACCCAAATATTAGCAGGCGCCTTGGCAGGAGAATAAGCCGTGAAAAGGCCACAAGGTACAATGATTCCCGGCTTGAATCAATTTTAAAGTCCATGAACCTTAACTATGAAATAAAAAAATGTAAATATCCAAGAATACCCTATGAAGAAACAAGCATGTTTCTTATTGATGGAAACATAAAAAAGGGCACATTAATAAAAATTATAGAAAACAGATTATGATTTTCTGAACTTTTTCTTTTTGTAGTATTCAAGCGGATGATTAATTTTTCTACAAAGTGGATCATCATCCATGTAACATAGATGATTTGATCTTAATGTTACACATTTTGGCGGCGAGTATTCTGTTCCAGAGATTATTCCGGTAATGTGCTCAACCTGATACGTGGTCATTTTTTCATTAAAGTCCGGCACATTTCTAAATATATTTATCATATCAGCATTTGACATACCAATTGAATGCAGAAAGCTTACAAGCGTAAATCTGGCAAGATGTGGCAGGTTCTGGTTATCCCTTATTTCATTTAAATATTCAATAATACATGGCGGAAATTTTGTAAAATCCACATCTCCAAGCTTCATTTCGTTTTTTGCATTTATTTTTATAAATTCATCTCTAATTAAGTTTATTTCAGATTGATAACTTTTAAATATCTGTGCGGCCTGATCAATGTTTATAGAATTGTATATAATATTAATTTTTTCAACAAAGTTTTCCCTTAAAAGATGGGCAATCTGACCCTCATCCACTATTATAAGTCCATTTTCCATTTTCTGGTATATTAACCTGTATTTAAATCCGGATATTTTTTTATTATATGTGATAAAAAAATTAAATGGGATTTTAATAATATTATTTGATACAAATACATTTATTTTGGCCCTATGACAGTAATCTATAAATGACTCGATATCATTTTTGATAAGCCTCAATATCTCATTTTCAAATACGTCCCTCTGTTCTATTATAAATCTGGATGTTAAATTTCTCTGGTTGATTAATTTAATCATCCATAGTGCTATGCCAAAACTTTTAAGGTCGAGCACCTGATTGTACCTGTTTTTATCAGCATATTTTTTAACTATATTTTTTATATATTCCAGTGCCAGAAGCATGGGCTTCCTGTCTGACAGGGAATTGGCTGCAGTATTTATGTTTTCCGGTGATGACACGTAATCATAATCAACAAAAAATTTATCTGTTATCATTTTATAATTCTATTAAATCCTTTGTTGATGTTGTAAGCTGCTCATAACCGTCCTTTTTAACGAGAACATCATCCTCTATTCTGACCCCACCAACATCGGGTACGTATATGCCCGGTTCATCGGTAACCACCATATTGCTCTTTAGGACAAAATCATAGGATGGTGATAGTGCTGCATGATCGTGGACGTCCAAACCAACCCCATGGCCCAGTGAATGTATAAATCTACCCTTATACTTTGTGGAGTCTATAATATCACGGGCTATTTTATCTATATCGCGGCCATTTACATTCTCCTTTATTTTTATCATGCTCTCATGCTGTGCCCTTTTAACAATTTCATATATTTCCTTCTGCTCTTCACTGGCCCTCCCAAAAACCATTGTTCTTGTTGTATCGGAGCAGTACCTCTGATAAACAGCACCGTAATCTATTAAAACAAAATCGCCCTTTTTTAATTTTGTTTTTCCTGGAAAATAATGGGGCATGGATGAATTTTTACCAAATGCAACTATTGTGCTAAATGATTCTCCTGATGCGCCGTTTTTCATCATGGCATAAACCACCTCTGCGGCCAGTTCTATTTCTGTCATGCCCTCCCTAATTTTTGGTATTACGTCCTCAAGAGAATCGCTGGCTATTTTTGCGGCCTCCCTTATCTTTGATATCTCATCATCCTCCTTTATTTTTCTTGCCTCAAGTATGGACTGCGATATGTCTATAAATTCCTTATCTGGAATAATTTTAAGAATGTTTTTATACTGTTCCAGTGAAACTGCTGAATAGTTGATGCCTATATTTGTATGGTTTTCAAAAATTTTTTTGATAATCTCGTTAAATTCATCCCTTGTTTTAAATATAATTACGTCATAGCCTGTTTCTCTTGCAGCCTGTTCCTCCAGCTCTGATGTGATAATTTTTACCTCATCAGGCCTGATAAATAATGCTGAACCCTCAAATATACCGCTTTTTGCACCGGTAATATAAAAGAATGTTTTATCTATCTGGTTTTCCCCGCCATTTATTATAAGTGCCGTGTCAACATCCCTGACGTAATCAAATATTCTCTCACTTTTCATTATTATTTATCTTAATTTTAGATATAATAATTTCGATTAACAAATGATTAATAATATTAAATATAAGCCATACATTTACATATATAATGTACGATAAAGTATTTTCAGGAAAATTTTATTATAATGGGCAGTTTCAGGATCTTGATATAGGTGTATGTGATGGAAAAATATCAGAAATAAAAAAGCATATTAATTTTAAAAGGGAAATATTGCGCCATGCAGTCATTCCTGCAGGCACAGATATACATGTTCACTTCAGGGACCCTGGTGAAACCGAAAAGGAGGATTTTAGAACAGGCACCATCTCAGCCATTGCAGGAGGTACAACAACAATATTTGATATGCCCAATAATAAAATAAAAATTGACAATTATTCTGCATACAGGGATAAACTTGAAATAGTCCGCAGAAAGGCATACTCGGATTTTGGCCTTTATTCGATGTTCACTGGAAATAACCTTGATATCATTGATAAGGATTCCTCTGGAATAAAAATATACATGGGAAGCACAACAAATGCCAGTGGACTAAATAATTATAATGCCAGTGATATTAATGGAATAAATGATCTTAAAATACCGGTTGTATTCCATGCGGAGGATCCTGTATGCCTCCAAAAAAATCATATTGAGGCAAAAAACCTGATGGAGTATAATAAATCCAGGCCGCCAGAATGCGAGGATTCTGCAGTTAGCACTGCCAGCAAAATGGGATTTAAAAATGGAATAATAGCACACCTAACACATAATATAAAAACGCAATATTTAAGGGAGGTAACACCGCATCACCTGATGCTCAATGATGAAATGGATCTTGGTTCTTATGGAAAGGTAAATCCCCCATTAAGAAGCCGCGAACTTCAGGGCCTTTTACTCGATGAATATATATCAGGAAGCTATGATATTTTATCATCCGACCACGCACCGCATACACAGAATGAGAAGGCGGATTTTGAATATGCACCAGCCGGTATAATAGGGGTTGAAACCAGGATTCCACTAATGCTTGCATTAATACAGAAAAAGGTCTTATCCATGGATGTATTCATAAAAACTGCGATATATAATCCTGCAAAAATATTTAATATAAAAAAGGGTGAGATAAAAATAGGCAATTATGCAGATTTTATGACTGTTGATTTTACCTCAATGGAGAGGCTCAACGATTACAGGCTCCACTCAAAAAATCCAGAATCACCCTTTAATGGCTTTGATGTAATATTCCCGGATGAGGTAATCATGAGGGGTATAAAAATTGTATCTTCAAGAGAAATAATAGAGGATCATACTGGAAAATATATAAAGGAGCTTAAATGATGCCAAAGTATTTAAAGACATCACCCACCTGGGCGCCATAGGCAAATTCTGATACATACTCACTTTTTTCCTTTATGTTTTCTGATGCATTGGCAGGTGCTGCTTTTTTAACAGGGAGATCAAACATGCTTAAATCATTGTCAGAATCTCCCATAACCAGTATCTCCTTGTAATCATAATTATAATATTCCTTAAGGAAATTAACGGCATATGCCTTATCCTGGCCCTTATTCATGACATGCCATGTAAATTTGCTATTCACAATGTATAAATCCCGCTTTTCAGCCTCCTTTGATATGAATTCATAGTCTTTTTCATCCATTGTAAATGCCGATGATGTTTGCCTCCAGATGTTTGTAAACATGGGCCTTGCACTTGTTGTTTTTGATATCTCATCAAGGAATTTATCACATTTTTCCTTGCTAAAGAATGTCTTAATGGTATCATTAATAAGCACTATGCCACCGTTTTCACCAAATACCGGTGCATTTGTGCCTATGAATGTTTTTAATCCAAACATAACCGGTAATGCATTTCCACTAACAAATGATATAAGGACTCCAGAATTCACAGCCCTTCTGATATTTATTATTGCATCTGTTGATATTCTTCTTTCCCTGTCTGTGAGGGTCCCATCAACATCAAGCACAACAAGCCTTATCATTTTTGGTAATATTTATAAAATTTATAAACATTTATAATAAGATGAAAGATCAAAAATTAAATAGAATTGCCATGGATAGAATAAATAAATTATATAATTTATCACTTATTTCCAATGAATATTATTCTAAAAGATATATTATACTCATGGAAAGAATTGCAAAAAGGATGGATATCACACTACCAGTATATATAAAAAAATCATACTGTAAAAAATGCAAACTGCCATATAAGAATGAAAGAATTAGAATTAAAAATGGACTGGTGATTATAACGTGCCCGAACTGTGGAGATGTAAGAAGAATACCTATAAAAAATTAATCCACTGTTTCCAGTTCAAAATAGACCTTAAAACCCTGCAGGGTTGCCTGAATTTTATCGGCAAACCATATGGCATCCTCGGCGGTTGCAGAGTCGGGCCAGTTGTATACCATATCCTGTTCTCCTTTTATTAACGAAAATCCCAGTGACCTTAATCTATCCACTATTTCACTGGGTTTTGTACCCTCGCTGTTGAATATCACTTTAAGGAATGTTTTCATAGTACCTAAATATAGCATTGTATATATTATTTTTCCGTTTGTCTCATTTTTGATGGCCACCAGTTGTACTTATCAAGGAACAGCATAACGCTTGGAACAAAGAACATCCAGCTGACAAAGGTATCAACAAGCACTCCGAGTGATAGACCTACACCTATTTCCTGCATTATGGGTATTCCGCTGAAATATAATGCACCAAATGTTGCGAATAATAATGAACCAAGGGTCATAATAACCCCACCACTTTCAATGATACTGTTTTTTATTCCATCATCATTGGTCATGCCGTTTAAAACATTTTCCCTGACCTTTGTAACCATAAATATATCATAATCAAGGCCCACAGCCAGCAGGGTTATAAATACAAATAATGGCAGGAAGATAATTAATGGTAAATGAAGTATGTAAAAGAATATGATATATGTTATTACAAGTGACATAATTACGGCCGCCATCACCATTAGTATGAGCCTTAATGGTGTAAATGCGGATCCGAGCTGTATTAATAATATTATGAATATAGCCACACCAAGTATTGGCACCATCTTGCTGAAGGAGGATGATGTAAATGAATATGCATTATTAAGATACTCTGTTAAACCACCTGCATAACCCTTATAGTCAGAACCTGATGAATATTTTGATTCTATACTTTTAAGAAATGATGTGGACTGTGGGCTCCAGGCTATATTTGAAAGATATATAACTATCTCTGCATAGTGAGAATTATTACCTATATATGAGTTTGTTGCGCTTGCATAATCCTTGGAATATGCAGGTGAAACATTTAATGCACCTAATGCACCTTTAGATGTTAAATTCACAGTCTGGCCAAATGGAGAACCTATTCCGTATATGTCAGAAACATAACCTGAGCTTGAAAGATTATGCTCTATTGACAGTATCTGATTATATTCTGTTGTATTATAATAATATGTATTATTTTTATGTATTACTAATGGGGATGTAAAATTTAAAATTATATACGCAGGATCAAACAAATCATAATGGAACGAATTGTTTACAACAACCAGTGATTGTATTCCACTGCTTGGTGGCAGGAGGGTAAATACATCCATGTTTGTTGGCGTCTCGGCATAAAGTGCAAGGGATGCAAATGTTACAACCACAAATATTACAAATATCTTCTTTTTATTTTTAATTGTAAAATTGGCAACCTTCTCCATGGAATGCTCAAATGGAAGTTTTGAACCCTCCTTAATTTTGGCGGGATAAAATATTCTGTCCTTTAACTGTGCCATAAGGGCTATTAAAAATGTATTTGCCGCTATTATGGTAATTACAGCTGAGATTGCATTGGTAAAACCGGCATCACTGAATAGCGGTATATTTGAAACCCATAGAACAACGTATGATAATGCAACTGTTGCACCGGATGTAAATACTGCCTGACCGGCCCATTTGGCTGATTCTGGTATCGCATTTTTATTTCCCTTTCTTCTTTCAGATCTGTATCTTGACAGTATGTATGCTGAATAATCCGATGCAATTCCAAGAATAAGTATTAATAGCAGTGTTGGCGTTATAAATGATATTTTTTTATCGAAAATGTATTTATATATTAAACCGTTGATTCCACCACTCACCACTGCAGATAACAGGAAGATTAAAAATGGAACAAATGCGGCAACAATTGATCTGAAGTAAAGCCCAACTATAATTATGGATATTACAATACCTATTAATAATGCGATTATCATGCCACTCTGGATCTGGCTGGCAAGCTGGTCATTTGAAACAGTTGTGCCCGCAAGGTAATAACTGCTTCCAGGTATAATTTTTTCATACTTATTTTCTATTGATGTTATATGATTCTGTTCTGCAACTGTTAAATTACCATTATAATGGAATATAAGAATTGCAGTATTATTTGATGGGCTTAATAGTGATGAAGAGGAATATGATGAGGGTAAAACAGGATAATGGTTATATGAATTATTTTCTATTGTTGATGTTACCAGCGGCATTAAACTGGTTGTATTATTAAGTTCATATAAATATGGCCTGTAATAATCATCATTTATTTTTAGGTATGGGTTTCCCTTGGTAATGTTTATGCTTGAATTGTATGAATAATCAACTGCAAGATAAAGGGATGTCTTTGAAATACTTTTGGTATGGTTAAATTCCGATATGGCATTATCTATAAAACTTAAATTGCTTACACCCACCTCAGTAAATATTTTATTAAACCCGGCAGAAAATGTGGAATTCTGGGCTATTTTAGTTGAGTTTTCTCCCTTAAGGTTTAACGATAACACAAGCGTATTTAAATCATAAATGCCATTTTCAAGACCCTTAATCTCCTTTGAAAATGAATAAAGTGTTGAATTCTCTACTGTGAATATACTGGTTGTATTTGTGTAACCTATATTCGTGGATTTTAGATAATTAGATACATTATCCTGGAAATTAATTAAATTTTTAACATTTTGAGAATTATTTAAGTTTGTATTGTTTGCAACAATCAAAATTTCAGGGTCTGTAGAACCCCCAAACTGATCTGTTAACAATTTATTTGCCTCATATGCAGGTGAATTCTTTGTAACAATTGAACTTGAAACATTGTATGATGTATCTGTAAAAAGCAACGTTGCAGCAGGAAGCATCAATATAAAGAGGACTATCCATATTACCAGAATCTTCTTTTTATTTCTTTGAGAGAATTTACCAAGTCTCATGAATGATTTTTCCAACATTATGGTACCGAATTAAATCAAAAAATTTAAAGTTTATTAATAAACATTTTTTTAACCGAATTTTTAATATATTCAAAAAATTAAAATGCATGGAAAATATGTTAAATTAATGAATTATACAAAAATAGATTTATACTCATATCTATATAACCTGCTTTTACAGATTCCTGATGGCATGGTAAGCACATACGGTGATCTTGCCGTTGCACTTGGTGATAAAATTTCTGCAAGGGCTGTTGGATACATGCTTTCCCTAAATAATTACCCTGATAAATATCCCTGCTATAAAATAGTTTATTCAGATGGTACTGCAGGCAATTATGCCCTTGGTGCAGAGGAAAAAATTAGAAGGCTTAAAAATGATGGTATAAATGTAATTAATGGTAAGATAGATAATTTCAATAAGCTCGTATTCAGGGACTTTAAGTCCGATTACCCATTGAAAAAATTAATGATGGAACAAAACAAAATTTCAGGACATATAGATACAAATGATTATGAGATACCAAAGAGTGTTGCGGCAGTGGATGTTTCATATGTTGGCAGATATGGTTATGGTGCCATGGTTATAAAGGAGGGTGATAATATTGTTGTTAGATACTTTAAAGAAGAATCTAAATTTCCCTATATCCCTGGATATCTTGGATATCATGAAACACCGTATATAGAAAATCTTGTTAGAGATTTTGATGGAATTATCCTGATTGATGGTAATGGAATACTGCATCCAAGAATGTGTGGACTTGCAACCTTTTATGGTGTGCTGTTTAATAAGCAAACCATTGGGGTGGCAAAATCATTGCTGCTTGGCGATATTGGAAACAATTATATTTATTATAACAATAAACCATTGGGTTATCAGGTAAATAAAAGAACAATAGTAAGCCCTGGAAACAAAATTGGCCTAGAAAAATCTGTGGAATACATAAAGTCTATTGGAAACGGTAAATATCCGCAAATACTTCAGATGGCGCATAATGAAACAGTAAAATTTAGAAAAAGCGGAGATTGCCGAGACAGGACAAAGGCGATGGATTCAGGGTCCATTTCCGCAGGGATTCGGGGGTTCGAATCCCCCTCTCCGCATTTTTGATATAATATAAATGAGGCTGTTTCATAAAATATTACATGATAGATAAAAATAATTTGTAGTTTAATTCATAATTCAAAGATTAAATATTTTTTTTAAATTTATTTCCATGGTATATCAGATAATTCCACAGGAATTAAATGAAATGTTAAATAATGATGATGCAGTAATAATTGATGTCAGGGAACCGTTTGAATATGAGTATGGCCATATAAAAAATTCTATTTTAATTCCGGTATTTGATATCTTTAATAATCCTGATTTATTAAAAAAATATGAAAATAAAAAAATAATTCTTGTTTGCAGTTCCGGCCACAGAAGCCTTTATGCGGCAAAATTTCTGGAAGAAAACGGTTATAAAAACATTTTTAATCTTTATAATGGAATTTACGGATGGGAAATGCAGGATTATGAGATTGTTAATGATTAATATTAATTTTTCTTGAGGTACGGTTGGATCTTGAAATAATTATAAGCATTAAAATTATTATTATGGACATAAATAAAAACTGAATTTTATATTTTGCAAGGTATGTTATTAATACAAAAAATATATATCCAAATAAAATGCCAAATAATATGGAATAGGAGCCTATGGAGCTGTCCCTAAATCTAGAATTTACATACAGCCAGATTATTGATGCTGCCAGTGATATTGAAAATAAATACAAGATTATATGGGCGTTTCCCGGAGGTAAAATTGAAAATATTGTATTGCTCTCACCACCGTACTCGATTAAATTTTTAAGATTATCTGAGTATTCAAGCCCAACAGTGTAAAAAGCTATTTTGTATGATACCGAATATATTAAGGTGTATGTAATTAAAAGAAATTCAAATAATGATGTTCCCGCTGAGGATACAAAGGATCCAATGACGCCCGCGAATGAACTGGAGGTAATACCATGTATAATCAGAACAATGTCAATTAGCAGTGCAAGGGTTAACAAAAATCCAGTATTTATCTTAAATTCTGGAAATAACATAAAAAAA
>NZ_LKBH01000291.1:0-4389 GCF_001402935.1 Acidiplasma cupricumulans
TAAATTATAGTGGAATTTATAAAAAAAATGTTTTATATAATATAGATATCATGCGACATGGTAACAACTGCCAGAGAAATTGGTATTAAAAGCAGAATTGGATTATTGACAATATTTATAGCTGGCGCACTTCCAGCAATTATAGTTGATTTTGACGGATCCGCGTATTCCTTTGCTGCACCATTTATTATAAGTGCAGTTAAGCTTCCTATTTACTATCTAGGAATTCTTGTAAGTGGATATGCTGCTGGAATAGCAATATTCAGTGTTGTGGGCGGCTTTTTATTTGACAGGCTTTCTCCAAAATTAACAGTAATATCCTCAATTCTAATATTTTCGGTATTTACAATCTCCACGGGTTATTCTACAACAGCTATTGAAGTCCTCATATCAAGGCTAATTGTGGGCTTTGGTGTTGGAATGTTCCAGTCCTCGTCAATAGGCATATTAGGAGATACAAATCCAGAATTTAGGGGCACAGGTGTGATGCTCTGGGGTGTCCTTGCAGGTGTAGGTACCACAGCAGCACCCTATATATTCCTGCCATTTCTCCCAGCATATCATATACCATTCCTAATTTCTGGTATTCTCGGATTTATAGTCGCGTTAATCTTTTACATTATTATACCACCAGTATTTAAAAAGGAGGAAAAGGCCAAAAATCCCATTAAAATGGCTATTAACAGATATACAATTTATCCACTCATAGCAATGTTTTTCTTTGGCTTTACCTTATTAAATATTTTAGGGTATTATTCTGAATATTTAATAAAGATAGTTTCATTCTCAAGTTCGGAAGCTGCGGTATTAATATCCATGCTTGGTGTTGGTGGGATAATTTTTGGCCTTCCAGCAGGATTTGCCAGTGATAAAATTGGTAGGAAGCCAATACTGATTCTTGGCATAATTTTAATTTTCATTTCTATGGTTTTCATAACATACTCTCCAAAAAATTATATCCTATTCATAATTTTAACAATAATGTTTGGAACAGGATGGTCTATTTATTCAATACTATCACCAACTGCAGGTCAGGACATGGTGAAGGACGAAGCTGTTGGAAGCGCAAGTGGGGCAATATTAATGTCATTTAACATAGGAGGTATAATAGGTCCATTATTACTTGCATCATACATAAACATAAAAACATTCAGGACGGGTATGTTATACTTCATGATAATCCCTGCAGCAATAGCACTTATTATAACCGTATTCATAAAATTTCCTGGAAAAACATCAGAAATTGTGAAGGAACAGATCGAAGAGGGACTTTAAAAATTAGTATTTTTTATTTTTTCATATATTTATTAAACCATTGCAACTTTTTTTCAAGTCTATCAATCATGTTCGATGGGATTCCTGATCTGGCATGCTCATGGTTATCTCCAGGGTATCTTATAAGTTCTGAATCGATATTGTTAAGTTTTAACCCAACGAAAAACTGTTCAGCCTGCTCTATTGGGCATCTGTAATCCTCCTCGCCTGTAATTAAAAGAACCGGGGTTTTAACATTTTTCACATATGTTATTGGGGAATATTCCATTAATTTTTTCATGCCATCAGGGCTATATGGATCATCTATCTTTAATTGAAGTGTATTAAACCAAAAACCTATATCACTGGTACCTATCATGCTAAGCATATTTGAAATACTCCTTTCTGAGATGGCACATTTAAAAATATCGCTATGGGAGACAATCCAGTTTGTCATAAAACCACCATAGGAACCACCTGTAACCGCAAAATCATTTTTAAGTTTGTATTTTTCTTTTACAGTTTCCATCGCCTTTTTTATGTATTCAAAGTCCTTACCTCCCCAGTCCCCCACACATTCAGTCTCATAATCTTTTCCGTATCCTGTGCTTCCCGGAGGATTAGTAAAAAGTATGTTATAACCGTTAGAATATAGATACTGGAATTCAATATAATATATGTTACCATAGGCCGTCTGGGGGCCACCATGTATAAAAACAATTGTTGGTGCATTTTCATCCCTAAACATGAAGAAAATCTCTCCGGAATCCAGCAACATTCTTTGTGCTTTATAGCCTTTTATGTTTTCATTAAGATCAAATTCATTTTTATATTTAATTATTGATGGATGCTCGTTATCGGTATAAACGAAAACTGGAATACCATCCTCAGATATATCAAAATCCATTATTTTTCCATCAATTTCTGTTTCTTTTTTGATGCTATAATTAAATAGTGAATATAAATTGGATGTTGATTTATTTTGTCCTATAAAATAGAGCCTGTCCCTATAAAATTTTAATTTATATGGTGGGGTAAAAAACATATCTGTTAATATCGAATCATATGAATCATTTTCCACTCTTATTTCCTTTTTCTCCTCTGGAAAAATAATATAATTAATTTTCCATGGATCAAGATCATAATGCCCGCTTAAGGCTATTCTCCCAGATTCTGATATATTAAATCCATGAATAACCAAAGATTTTTCTGTTATCCTTTTTATTTTATTGCCATTAAAATCTATTTCATATATATCCGAGAGACCATAATCATCATGGTTTTCTGTGGTTTGAATTAAAAGCCTTTTGCCATTGTATGCAATATCTTCAACGTCGAAATTTCCGGAATAAACTTTTGATAAATTTTTATCAACTTTATATAATGAATACCTTTTTCTAAATAACCCTGTACCATTAAATCTGTATTTTATCTTCTCCGCAACGAAAGGTTCTTTTGGATCTGCATCCTCCACGGCAATTATAAAAATTAGGTCACCTGCTATTATGTATTTTTTAATTTTTTTAAATACAGCAATTGTTTGTGGTTCAGAATTTTTCTCAATTTTAATCAATGTTTCAGATTTATCATCATATTTAATATAATAAAGAGTTTCATCAATAAATGACGGTAGTCTCTCACTATTTCCAAATGTTAATTTTTTTGGTTCGTCGTCTAAAAGTTCCATTATATAAGAAGCATACTTTTTATTCTCTATTGTTTTCACCGTATAAAAAATTCTATTGCCATAGGAATAAATATCTCCTGCAAGGTTTATACTATAGGCTTCCTGGGAATTCATTTGTAAGAATGTAATTTTTCCTTAAATAATTTTTGATATCTAATACGGATAAATTCTGAATAACATGTGGAATAGCAATATGATTCTTATTTAAAAATTTTTAAATTATTTTATTAGGCCATCTAAAACTTCATAATAAGTCCTGCAATTGTCTAGGTTATTGATAGTTTAAACTTATATGTATTTAAAGAGATATATAAAGAATGATTGATATAAATAAAAGGAGAGGCATAATTGAAAATAAATTAACATTTGTTATAAAAATTGGAATTAAGTTAAGGAAAAAGAATAATCAAGGTATAAATTAATATCTGAGATAGAAAGAACTTTTTCCATACTTGAAAGGATAATGAATGCAGGGAACATATGTTATATAAGGAATGTATCATATGATACAATTATGGAATTGAAAACAATTGCATAAAATTTAATGGCAATATTAAACATAAAGGAAGAAGAAAAACCAAAGGAAATAAGGAAAATCGCCACTTGTTATAAAGATGAGATATCCCATTATTTGAACAAAAACTTTAAATTATTTACATGAAATGTATAGTATGAAAATTACATCTTTTGAGGCATCAATATTTTTTTATTTACAGAGAACTGTATAATTAAGAATATTATTAAAATTATGGTGAACATAATTGTTGATACTACTGCCAGCTTTAAAAGCCCAGATACTGTATCCTCAAGAGCCTGAAAATATCCAAATAATACATAAAATAACATGCCATTGATGCTTATCCTGTATTTATTAAATTTTATGAAAATTCCAATAACCGCCATAATTATTAATGAGGCAGCAAACCATCCGGCAAAATTTGATAAGGGAACGCCAAAATATATGCCGGGTTTTATCCAGTGCCATAAATGCAGTGAAAACCGTGGATCGAATGATAGGTCCAATATAACCATTAAAAATGGTACCGAATACAGTCTAAAATTACCTGCAATTCCTGCAAAATAAATAATTGAAACCCAAAAAAGAGGTATTGCATATGGAACTCCATATATCCTGGGCCCAAGCAATGATGTATAATAGTATCTTCCAAAGGGATAACCCGAATTAACTCCTATTATTTCTATTAATAATGATGTAAAGTAACCCAAAAAAATAAATTTAATTGTGTTTTTTGAACCAAGATAATTTAATGAATGGTAAATATATATAAATATAAAAATGATTTCATATATAATTGCAAGTTCATAAATATGGGAATACTCGTATATTAAAAGCATAATAATGCCGAAAATTAGATATGTATATACAGCCTTCCAGCATCTTTCCATTATTTTATAATGGCAGAATAGAATTTTAATATTTTTTTAAA
>NZ_LKBH01000292.1:0-418 GCF_001402935.1 Acidiplasma cupricumulans
AAATCTAACTTTCTTAGGATATAATTGTATGTAATTATTTGTGTAAATGTAAATATTCTGTTAATGGTGAACTGATTATTTAATAACAATGAGAAATACCGCTTTGAACCCAGAAGATAATAAAATATGAAATATAATAGCATAGCAATATAAATTATCGTATATAGAAAAGGTTATGAATTAGAACACATAAATGATTTTCAGTTATATATTATAATTAGCAGAGGGAATTAAAATAGGACCTGAATAAAAAGGCTATAAAAATAATAGATGATACAAATAGTACGTTTAAATATAAATAATAGGAAAGAAATAAAAAAATTCAACACATTTAAAAATAAATATAAGGAAAAATATCACAAAAACGGAATTGAATTAAGTTGAGCTATTAAGATGATAATTAAAAATAAGAAATTCA
>NZ_LKBH01000293.1:0-434 GCF_001402935.1 Acidiplasma cupricumulans
TAATTTTAATACTCCATTTGCAATAAGCATTTTAGATATTATTGATTTTAAATTATTATTAACAATAGATTTATTAGTACCTTTGATTATGTTCTTGGTTATATTTACACAAAAATTGTACACAAACAACACAAATAAAATCATAAAATAATGGAAATTATTTATAAAATTATAAATAAAAATTGAATAGATTGGTGAAATGCATGAAATATATTTCAAACAAGATTAATATTCCACTTATAATAATAGTCATAGCATTGCTTACTTATTAGTTTATAGGGGTGATAACCATTCTTACTGGATTTGCCTATATTGTTGGCAATATTTATACCCTTTATATTTCAATATTTGTTCTTTTTATCCTGCTAATTTTACTAGTTTTTCCATTAAGGCCATGTTATCTTGGGAAATTAAAAGATTAAAATAATTTAATA
>NZ_LKBH01000294.1:0-13403 GCF_001402935.1 Acidiplasma cupricumulans
TATGTTTAAATATATCATAAAATTAATATTTTATGGCAGCAAATAATAAAGAGTTTGAAGCCAAATCTATAATAGCAAGAATGCAGAGAATAGATAAATGGCCACTACCACCATCTTTTCTAGCAATAATAGCCATTGGTTATTTTTTCACCTTTTATGATGTTACCGATATAGGATTTGCCATGCCAGCAATAGCCCCACAGTTTCATTTAACAGGTTCCGAAAGCCTGTTTCTTGCACTATCCATAGGTCTTATAGGATATGTTATAGGATCCTTTATAATTGGATATCTTTCAGACAGGTATGGAAGGTATCCCATGTTAATACTAACCATGGCTTTAATGGCACTTGGTTCCTTTGGAGATGCCGCATCCCTAAATCTTGACATGCTTATAATCTTCAGGTTTATTACAGGCCTTGGCCTCGGTGCAGATTTAAATCTAATTCCTGCATATATTGGCGAATTTGCACCTGCAGACAGACGCGGGCATCTTGCACAGATAACATTTTTCCTTGGTATTCTTGGTCAGGCTGTCACACCTTTTGTGGCACTTGCAATTGTGCCGCCATTCTATTTTGGATGGAGGCTTTTATTCTTTATTGGCGGTTTAATAGCAGTCATTGCTGTAATTTTAAGGGCCCAGCTTCCAAGATCTCCCAGATGGCTTGTAAGCCATGGCGAGCTGAATAAGGCTGATGACGTTGTATCCCATTTTGAGCAGTACTTAAAACAAAAGGGTGAGGAGCTTCCTGCTCTTACTGATGATGAAATAAATAAAATAAACGTTAAAACAGAAACGACGAGGCTATCATTTTATTATTTATGGCAAAAGCCATACAGATTAAGAATGCTTGTTTTTGGGCTATGGTGGGGTCTGTGGTACATTGGAAACTATGCATTTCTTGGAGATGCTGCAACAATACTTTCAGATTCAGGCATTTCACTGGCAAGCTCAATCCTTTATCTGGCCATAGGTGCAATTGGATATC
Source organism: Acidiplasma cupricumulans (assembly GCF_001402935.1). Classification (NCBI taxonomy): domain Archaea; kingdom Methanobacteriati; phylum Thermoplasmatota; class Thermoplasmata; order Thermoplasmatales; family Ferroplasmaceae; genus Acidiplasma; species Acidiplasma cupricumulans. Next base: position 991 of record NZ_LKBH01000294.1, read on the forward strand.
CTGTTGGTGCATTATCGTCTTGGGTTATATCTGATAAAATAGAGAGGAAATACATAGTCTTTATAGGATCAATTTTATGGCTGATTGGCATGGTTATATTTGGTAGCAGAATAAATTCAATAGCACTTATTTCTGGAAGCTTCATAGCATCCTATTCACTGGCCTTTTTAATCGGCATAGCATACATGTACACATCCGAAAGCTACCCTACGAGGGCACGTACATCAGGTTTCGCCATGGGAGATGGGCTTGGGCATATAGGTGGGGCAATTGGTGCTCTTTATCTTCCACTATGGGTTGCCCAGATAGGTTTCTTTGGTGGTTTCACATTTATAGGCATAACAACATTTATAGCTGGAATAATACTTGTTGTTGGTGGTTCCATAGCCACAAGGCAGCAGCTCGAGACAATATCAGCCTGATATATTTATTTTCTTATAGTAATACTTAAATTTATTTTTTTATTAATATTACATGGTTTTAAATTATCCAAGGGATCTTACAGAAGAACAGAATCTTCTCCTGAATTCCATCAGGGGTATGCTTGAAGAATACGGTGAAAACTACTGGGCGAAACTGGATGAGTCACATCTTTATCCAGAGGAGTTTGTGAAAAAATTTACTGAACTGGGCCTTTTTAATGTTCCAATACCAGTTGAATATGGTGGTGCCGGTCTTGGAATAAGGGAGGCATCACTTATTCTTGAGGAGATTAATGCATCAGGTGGGAATTCACAGCCCTTTCATGGCCAGTATTACATGTCATGGCTACTGTCAAAATTCGCAAGTGTGGAAATGAAAAAGAAACTTTTTCCAGCACTGGGAAGCGGGAAAATTAGAATGCAGAGCATGGGGCTTACTGAACCCGATGCAGGATCAAATACGCCTGAAATCAAAACCTTTGCAAAAAAGGATGGGAATAATTATATAATAAATGGCCAGAAAATTTTTACATCCAGAATTGAGGAATCTGATTGGATATTAATCGTTGCAAGAACCAAAAGGTATGATGATGTCCAGAAAAAAACAGATGGTATAAGCCTATTTTTGCTGGGCCCTGAACAAAAGAAAGAAATAGAATACACCAGAATTAAAACAATGTTTAATAGCCAGACATATCAGGTATTTATAAATAATATAACGGTGCCCGAAGAAAATTTAATTGGAGAGGAAAACAGGGGTTTTGGATACTTAATGCACGTGCTTAATCCCGAAAGGATCCTAATCGCATCGGAAAGCATAGGAGATATGCGATGGTTTATTGAAAAATCTGCAGGTTATGCATCATCAAGGGTGGTATTTGACAGGCCCATTGGTGAAAATCAGGGTGTGCAGTTCCCAATAGCTGATATATATGCAAAGATGCTCTCCGTATCTGCATTAAGATGGCAGGCTGCATCACTCTATGATTCCGGTGGGGATATTAAAATTGTTGGCGAGCTTGCAAATTCTGCAAAATATCTGGCATCAGAATATGCATGGCAGGCTGCCAATGTTGCCATGGATACTTATGGTGGATATGGGGTTGCTGTTGATACAGGCATAGAAAGAAAATTCAGGGAGGCAAGGTTATATAAGGTCGCGCCCATAACAAATAATCTGGTTCTATCATATCTGGGCCATAATGTGTTAAACATGCCAAAATCATATTAATTTTTATTCCATTTTATAATTTCATTTATATTATATGGTAAATGTCCGGCATTTAAGTAATTCATATACCTTAGTAATGAATCTTTAAAATTTGGGTGTACACAATTTTTTATAATCTCCACAGCTCTTTCCCTTGGGTCCTTCCAGCGAAGATCTGCAATTCCTATCTCAGTTACAACAAAATCGACGAGCATTCTTGGAATGTCAACACATGATAGCATCGGCACTATTCTGGATATTTTTCCATTCATGGCAGTGGATGGCATCACAATGGCAACATACTTACCTGAACTGCAAAAATCTATTGAACCACCCACACCATTGTATATATTTTCTCTTATGTGGGAAACATTGGCCGATCCAAAAATATCAATTTCTATTGCCTGCTGTAATACTATTACACCCAGACCTGAAATTATCTCGGGACTGTTTGTAATGTAATTTGGTCTGAGAACAATATTTCCTGAATAATCAAGATAATTTTCCATAAATTTTTTTGTGTAAACTTCCTCTCCCTGTAGTGTATAAATTGCGGATGCGCTTATGTATTTGATTTTATGTCCAATGTATTCAGTCCATCTTGCAGGTGCTATTTCGCACCATATTTTTAGGTCATTAAATGGTGATTTATCAATAAGTGAGGAGGCTATGGACCCGGCCCCAACCTGAACTGGCATGGTGTTTTTAAACTTAATCTTTTCATCAAGCATGCTCCAAATATTCTCTGCTATTGAATTGATTTCCTCTGGAGGTTTTCCGTACGAGGCTGCACTTTCTTCACTGCCATCAGAATAAATTATTGCTGCTATTTTATTTTGATTTATTCTTAACTCTCTTTTTCCTATACGGGAAATAATTTTTTTGAACTGATGCTCCCTTACCGAATTAATATCAGTTATATCATGGAGCCCCGTTAAAACAGGCTTGCTTCTGTTAATCTCTATAATTATCTTTTTTGATGCATTGCATAGGGCTGGCGTTGCATCCACTGAAAGCGAAAGTATTATACCTTTACTGTTTACTTCTGTTGCCTCAAGGACCGCAACATCTATTTTATCCATTGAATTAAGACTCAAAAGTTTTGAATACTTGTATACACTATAATCCATCATCATGGTTTTCCCGTTATTGACATCATCCCTGCTTTTTTTATCACTTAAATAATAAAAACGCCGGGATATTTCAATATTTCTCATGGCATCATCAAACGATTTTGTCATACCGCCACCAGAATAAACCTGAATTCCTTTAAAATACTGTGGATGTTCTTTAAAAATTAGCGGTATAATTTTTGGAACAGACTGCCCTCCCATGCCCCCGAATGCTATCGATTTTTTATTTTTTAATATTTTTTTAAACACATCCTCAGGGTCCATAACCTTACTCTCAAGTTTCGGCGGAATTCTCATTAATTTCACCCCTATTAAAATTTTTAATTATTTTAATGGTCCATATCTGCCTGATCCAGTATATTTCTTGCCATCCTTATATGCACCGAATCTATTAACCTTCCATCGATCCTCAGTGCACCCCGGCCCTGGGAGGCTGATTTATTATATTCTTCTATTACCATTTTTGCCCAGTTTATTTCCTCTTCTGACGGGGCATAAACGCTGTTTGCAATATCTATCTGTGTTGGATGTATAACCTGCTTTCCTGCAAAACCCAGATTTTTTGACCTTACAGCCTCATCCCTAAAGCCGTTTATATTGTTTAGATCAAAGTAAACCTTATCTATTGGTAATATGCCTGCTGATCTGGCAGCGACTGCAACGGCAGTTGCAATATATGTGTTCTGTGCATAGCCATCAATATTTCCAGAAACTGACAATGAAAAATCAGCAGCTGCCCATGAAATCATTGAAACTCCATCCTCATGTGCTATGTCATTAATTTTTGTAAAACCTTCAGCTGTTTCTATTAAGGGGATTAAAGGTATGCCAAGAAGCCTGTAAATATGTTTTATACCAGTACATGCCTTTGGGATCATAATATAATCTATTTTGGCATCAGTTTTTAATAATGAAGTTATATCATTATAAAAATAGGGTGTTTCCATTGAGTTAATTCTTATTGCAACAGCTTTTTTAATAATATTTGTTTTAAGAAATTCCAGAATATATGACCTTGCAGAATCTTTTTTATCATCCGGTACTGCGTCCTCCAGATCATATATAATTATATCTGCATTTAACCTTAGGGAATTAATAACCATTTTTTCATTATTGGCCGGAACATATAGCTGGGACCTTGTTTTCATTATATCACCATTTACTCTCTTTCTTTGGTATCATAAATGTCCTGGTGAATTCAATCACCTCCTCTGAGTTCTGGTTATATCCTGTTGTTTTAATCTTTATAATTCCGAATCCCTTTTTTGATCTTGATTCACGCTTCTCTATGACCTCAGCACTTGCATATAATGTATCACCAGCGAAAACCGGATGCATGTATTTAACTCCGTCAATTCCAAGCATAAAACCATTTTTGCTTGTGTATTCCACAACAAGGCCAACCACAACTGCTATGGTTAGCATTCCGTTTACAACAAGCCTTCCATTAAAAGGTTCTCCTGGATAATACTTTTTGGTATAATCTGCATTAAAATGGATCTGGTTATTATTATTTGTTAATAATGTAAACCATATATTATCCATATCTGTAATGGTCCGTCCAACACTGCTGGAATACCTATCCCCAACATTTATATCATCATAGTATACATCAGCCATATTTTTATAATAATAATGGATATATAATATTAATTTATGAGCATAAATTAATTTATGGTGCTTAAATCATTTATTATTTGGGCTTAAAATACTTAATATTTAGGGCTAATTTAAATTTTATAAGAAAACAACAATATACGCCATTAATGATATTATAACAACCTGTATAACCAGCTGTACTGATGCTGTTATATTTATAACCCTAAGGAATCCTGAAATTTTTGTAATACAATTTTTACTTTTATTTTCAACGTAAATTTTCATCGAGTATCTAAAAATTAGGATAAAGCTCATTAAAAACAGGATAAATGCCAGTGCAATTATGGGTATAAATAAATAATTTAATTTAAATATACCCTCTTTTAATGAAAGTATGAAGCCCAGCACCGGGGTAATAACAGATGCTGCAGGGATAAAATAAAGAGTCATTGGCAGAATCCTTACCGCGACCCTGGACCTTATATTATCATCAAGCCCGTTTAAAACTATATAAAAAATCAGACCCAGGAAAACATCTGTGCCTGTCCATATTGCACCAATTAGGACATGTATATAGTCTATTAAAAGAATATTGCCAATAAATGCCGGTATAGTAATTAATAGAAATGAAAAAATTATTGTTATGGTAAAATTTTTTAAAAGTTCCGAATTTCTCAATTAAACACCCCTGTGGCAAGGCCTGCCATGATAAAAATTATGGCTATCTGAAGAATGACCTGGCTTAATGAAAGTCTCAGGTTAAACATTGTAAGCCTTACAATTTTTTCCACATTTTTACCACCATGCAGTATCTCACTGTAAACCCTTAATTCATTGGGCAGAAATATTCCAATTCCCTGAATTAATAAGATAAAGGCGATGATTAATGCTATTATAATATATAATGACGAAAATGAAAATTTCAAAAAAATAACCAGCTCTATGCCTGCGGTGATCGTTACAGATGAAATAGCCGGCATGAAAAATAGCATTGTTGGTGTGATTCTTGTTGACAGTCTTGCCCTCTCAATATTATTAAGGCCTTTCATTACGTATGAGAAAAAAATACCCATTACCAGATCCATACCGGTCCACATGGACCCTGCAACCACATGGAAGTATTCAAGATAATAAAAATTATGAAGGTATAATATGATAACAAGCAAAACAGGTGGAATAACCAGCATTGGAAATCCTCTTAAAAAGGAATTTTTCAATGTGAATTTTTGATCAAGGGCAACCCTTTCAGCATTACTATTTATCACAGAGGTTTAAAATTTGTGATTATTTATTTTTTAATTTATATTCATAACTACATAAATAAAATATATAAAATATTAAACACCATTATCACTCCTTATTATTATTGCGTCTATTTTTAATCTGTTATTTGTGTATTCTGTTAGTCTTTGAATTATTAAATTTTTTAGATAATTAATAAATTCATTATTATAATTGATTATCTGCATAACCTCCGCAACGGTATTTGAATTGCCTATTTTTTCAATTAATTTTTTATCCATTTTTATTTTTTTTGCAATATCAGACAGAAAATTGAAATCAACGCTGCTGGAATGTGCATGAAGGTCCATGCAACCCATGGCCAGCTTGGACATTTTCCCCGGCATTCCAACTATGGTGACACTATTTGCACCCACATCCATGGCACGCTTGACAGAAAATCCGGCAAAATCACCTATTTCAATAAAGCTTTCCTCTGGATACCCATTTAAAATTTTTTTTGCCTCAGAATCACTTCTCCCACCGGTTGTAAATACAAAGTCTTTTATACTGTTTTTTATGGCCACACGTAGGGCCAAAACAATTGATGCCTTCCAGGATGATGTTGAGAAAGGTGTCACTATACCGGTAGTACCAAGTATTGATATTCCACCTATTATACCAAGCTTTGGGTTGCAGGTTCTTCTGGCCACCTCATTTCCACCTGGAGCGTATATCAGTATGCTTAACCCATTATTTATGCCATGGTCATTAAGAACCTTCATTGCAGTACCCCTTATCATCCTCATTGGAACCGGATTAATGGCGGAATTCCCGGGCCTTACCGGAAGACCCTCCCGCGTGACAACCCCGATACCCTTTCCACCAAGGATCTTTATATCTTTCCCGGGTGACATATAAACCCTTGAATATATAAAAAGTCCGGTGGTTACATCTGGATCATCACCGCCATCCTTTAGCACTGAGGCCTCTGCATAATCATTTTCCAGCCTTTTATGGCTGATTTTAAAAACAGCGTTCTTTTTGACAGGAAGTTCTATGGTAACCTCATCAGGTATGTTTCCGGTAATAAGGCCTATCAATGCCGCCTTTGTTGCAGCTGTTGCACATGCACCTGTGGTGTATCCGTATCTTAGATTTCCCTCAGGTATATCCTCTATGTACATTTTTATCACTTAAAATGGCATTTGCAATGGCAGCACCCATTGCCGATCCTCCCTTTATGCTTAAATTAGTAATAAATGGTATTTTAACTTTTAATAGTAACTGCTTGCTTTCCAGGGCAGATACAAAGCCAACTGGAACCCCTATTACCATATGGGGATTGCATTTTTTATTATTAATTTCCTCAATTATTGATATTAATGCAGTTGGGGCATCACCTATGACATAGACCGCTTCCGGCATTTCCCTGCAGGCCTTTTTAATGGCAATATATGACCTTGATATATGCATGGATTTTGATGACTCAATGACATCATCATCATTTATATGGCAGTATGTTTTATTACTGCCTATTCCGTATTTTACCATATTTATGTCTGTTACTATATTATAATTCTGGTCAAACAGGCCATCTTCAAAATTTTCGGAAAATATTATTGATCTGGCGGCATCAATATCGCCCGTGGCATGTGCTGCCCTCATTATTATTTTTGATTTTAATGAATCATCGAGCCCCATAATATTTTTTATAATGCCAAAACTTTTTGAATATATCTCTTCAGGATTCAGGATATATACCACCCTCTTTTAATATTTTTAACACATCTTTATATGTGTATGCCATATTTTTATATTTGTAATCCGGTCTTTTAATTATTATTGTTTTTATGCCAAGGTCAAGTGCAGCATTTATTTTTGGTTCCGATAAAAAGCCACTGTCCTTTGTAACCATTGTATCTATATTAAAATACTGCATAATTGAATAATTAACCATATAATTCAATTTCCCCTCAATGGCAATAATGTTTGACTGTGGTACCCCATGGTCTATAAGAGCCCTTATATTTTCAGGATCAGGTATAATCCTGAAATAATAGTTTTTACTGGCATCAATTTCATAAAATTTAACAGTTTTTATCCCTGTCGTTACAAAAATATTCCTTGAATCGTTAAGCAGATCATTAATTTCATTAAAACCGGCATAAAGCACATTTTTTGAATTAATTTTAACCGGCTTTCTCTCAAACCTTATGTGAAGCATGTTTAATTCATTTGAGACATCCAGTGCTGTTTTATGGATGCTTTCAGCAAATGGATGTGTGGCGTCTATTACCGCATTTATCTTATTATTGTTAATAAAATCAATCATATTCTGCCTGTCCAGCCTTCCATTTATATGCCTGATATTTAATGATTCAAGCTTTTTTGCCGCCTCCCCGGTTACAACAGAGCATATTAAATCATATCCTTCTGATATTAACTGCATGCAGAGCTCCCTTGAATCAGATGTGCCGTCAAAGACAAGAATCATTTAAATATCCTCCCTATAATTCAGACTTCCATTCCTCTGTTCCATCGTCATATATGTCCTTCTTCCATATTGGTGGCAGTTCCTTTATTTTATCTATAATGTATTCACAGGCCATGAATGCATCCTTTCTATGAAATGATGATACACCAATGCCTATTGAAATCTCATTGAGCCTAACATAACCCTTTCTCTGTATGACACAAACCTTATTTATATCATACATTTTTTTCGCATCGTCAATGATTTTATTGATGCTTTTTTCGGCCATGGCATCATATGATTCATAGTAAAGTGCCTTAATATTTTTTTTAGATTCGTCTGTCTTTCTCACCGTGCCAAGGAAAATTACATCGGCACCGGAATAATCGTCTTTTATTTCCCTCTGGATATCCTCAATGTTTATTGGGTCATTCTGGATTTTTATCATATGTTTACATATTGTTTTATAATATTAAAGTTTAGCAAAATATTATGTTTTATTCCTTTTAAATTCTTTTGAAAACCTCATTATCCTTCCAAATGCCCTCACCTCACTGTGCCCCGGCACTGGTTTTCCTTTATAGAATCTCGATTTCACAGCATAATAAACAACTGATACTGTTAATATTATTGACGTGATCATCAGGCTGTACAGATTTATAAAGAGTATTATTAATATTATTGTTGAAATGCCAAGAATGGGTATTATTAAAAAATAATGGCTTTTTATCATCCCATTTCCTGATGAAGTTTTTTTCAACTCATAATATAGAACAATTGCAGAAAAATTAATTATAATATATGAAATTAAAACCGAGGAATTTGATGCCTCAACTATTGTTCCAAATGAAACGAAAATAAGGAATATTATGCCAAGCAATGAAGATAATACTATTGCAATATCAGGTGTTGAAAATTTATCTATATACCCGATCTTTTCAGGAAGCTCTTTGTCACGGCCCATAGCAAATAGAACCCTTGAGGTTCCAAGTATCCCCGTGAGGGTGACGCCTGCAGTTGCGGTTACGCCACCAATAGATATGATGATATCCAGATATCTGCTTTTCAATGATGATATTGCAAGTGTTAATGGTGATGACGATGTTGAATAGGCATAATAGGGCTTAAGGCCTAATAGCACAAGGGCAACCGTAATATAGAGTATAGATGATATTATAATTGATGTTATTATGGCAAACGGAATTGTTTTTTCAGGATTGATTACCTCATCACTTATTGTTGTAACCCTTGAAAATCCAGTAAATGCAAAAAATATAAGCGCAGTGCCTGTTATTATTCCAGAATAACCATGGGGAATAAAATCATTAAAATTGGATGCACTGAACCTTGTTATTCCTGAAAAAATGAAGATTATAAGCACGGCAACATTTATAATAACAAGAACAGTTATGGTTTTTGCTGAATTTTTTATGCCTATTATATTTAATACCATAAAGGTAATAATACAAAGTATTGCAAGAATTACAGGATTATAATTCAATCCAAACAATTCATCGAAATAGCTACCAAAGCTTAAAGAAACTGCAGAAATACCTATTATATTGCCAAATGTCCACATCCACCCACCAACAAAGCCCACCGATGGCGATACAACACTTTTTGCATATTCATAAACACCACCCTCCTTGGCAACGTGCCTGGCAATTTCTGAAAAGCTTAGCCCGGTGAACATTGCAATAATGCCTGAAAATAATATGGATATGATCACTGCCGGCCCCGCCTTATAGGATGCCAGACCAATTATTACAAAGATGCCTGCACCTATGATTGCACCAAGATTAATCATTACAGCATCCTTTTTTGTTACGGTCTTTTTTAGTTGCATGTAATCACCTGATTATTTTCCTGAAACTGCCACCAGCCGATATTTAACATTATTATTTGTATAAAAATCATGAATTTTATATTTAATATGTTTAAATCCAGTATTTTTATATATATTCATTATCTCCTCAAAAGAGTAAAATTTTGCATATCTGTAAAAGCCAGCAGGATTTTTAATTATATTATTTACGTATTCACAATTTTTATCAAGTATTACTGTAATGCAATCTTTTGATACTCTTTTTGCCTCCATAATTGCCTTTTCAGGGAAATCCAGGAAACAAATTGTAACCATATTTAATGAAAAATCAAAATATTTATCAGGATATGGAATTGAATATGCTGATGCAACAAGAGCATTTATTCCACGCATTTTTGCAAGTGATACCATGGATTCTGAAATATCTATACCATATTTTATATTCAGGGCATATGCAAAGCGACCGGTGCCAACCCCTATTTCAATCCCATTGCCTTCAGGAATTACCGATCTTATAAAATTTATTTGATCATTATACTCCTTTAAATGCAGGTCATACCATTTATCATAATCCATGTAGTGTCTGTTGAAATAATCTATTTTTTCTTCCATTATTGTTAAAAATATTATATACATTATAAACCTTATTATATTTTTTCATAGTTTTCTACCAGAGTTTTCAGATAAATTTCTTCCCCTATTTCCGATGGATTTATAATGTAGCATAACAGGGCTCCAAGAAACTGCCTCACCTTAATCTCACATTTTATGCTATTATCATTGCACGTTTTTTGGGCTATTTCCCTTACAATGTTTGTACAGATATCCTTTATATTATCTGAAATTATAGGATAAACTGAACCCGAGGAAAGGGTATATAGAAATAGACTTCTCATATCGTTGCTGGCATATTTTTTAAAATAATTTTTTCCAATATTTTCCAGTAATTCAATACCTGAATATTTCATTAGCGCATCATTAATAACATCCAGGGGGAGGCTCATTTTTGCAATCTCTATAATTAAATCCTCCTTTTTCTTAAAGTACCAGAATATTAATCCCTTTGAAATTCCTGCTTTTTCTGTAATTTTCTCCATTGATGCACCGGAATATCCATATTTAGAGAATATGCTTATTGCAGACTCAATAATCTTTTTTCTTGTTTCTGAAGAACCTCTAATATCATTGTTATACATGAATATAATATAATGTTTTAATAAATAAATGTTGATAATTGTGTTTTAAAATATTAAATATATTCTGAAATTATTTGTATCATGAATAATATTATTATAATTATTTACAATTAGCTGTAATGATTTCCATTAATTCTACAATTCACAACAGGCAGGTTATTGTTGTGAGTTTATCATCGATGATGCGGTCAATTGGAATGGGCGCATCCTGGCCATTCATGGCCATATTTTTAAGTCTTTATCTTCATCTGGCTATTTATATTGTCGGCATAGTATTTACACTTCTATCCTTAATGTCAATGGTATTTAGTCTCATTGGCGGGTATCTTGCAGATTTAATGGGCAGGAAATTTACATTAATGCTGGGAAGCATTTCTGGAATTTTTATTTATCTTTTTATAGCGCTATCATTCCAGTTTAATGCATATTTAATAACAATAATATTGTTTATATTTTCCTCATTTTCAGGTTCACTGGTGTATCCATCTGCAAGTGCATTAATATCTGATGTAACCCTAAGTGATGAGCGAGAGGGTGCATATTCTGTTTACAGAATTCTATCCAACGTCGGCTGGGCCATTGGTCCATTTATTGGGTCATTAATATATAACACAGGAATTGTATATATTTTCTATTCTCTTGTCCTTGCAAGTATATTGCAGTCGGTAATTATTATATTTGTCAAAAACCCAAACACTCTCCGCAAAACAGTTAGCGGTGGCAATCCATTCATTGTCTATGACAAATACCTTTTTATTTTCAGCATAGCCACATTTTTTGTAATACTTTTATCATCACAGTTTTCAGTATCCCTGCCATTATACAGTGAAATAGTCATAAAAATTAATGTCTCATACCTTGGTTATATATATGCTGTAAACGGTCTTGTGGTGGTTATTGGCCAGTATCCATTAATAAAACTATTTTCACGCTTTGGCGATATAATTACCTTTATGGCCGGGGCATTATTCTATGCCCTTGGATATTTTATTGTGGCATTTTCAACAAATGTAATTGATTTAATGCTTGACATGGTTATTATAACCATAGGTGAAAATTTAACAACCCCAACAATAAATACTGTCATATCAAAAATGGTTTCTCATGAAAAAACCGGAAGATATATGGGATTTAATTCAATGTTCAATTCAATCGGCCGTGCCTTTGGCCCATCCATAGGGACATATATTATGTACACATTTCATTATAATGGAATAATAACATGGTCATTAATTGCAACATTTGGGATTTTTTCAGTACTTGCAATAATAATTTTTTCAGGAATGTATAAAAAATCTGGCAATACATATATAAACAGATATACAAAAACA
>NZ_LKBH01000295.1:0-12680 GCF_001402935.1 Acidiplasma cupricumulans
ATAATGAGGGCGGCAATACTGGAGTCCCAAAAAAATTTAAAAATCAGGGATATAAAGAACCCGGATTATGTACCGGATGGATATGTAAAGATAAGGGTAAAATCAGTGGGTATCTGTGGTTCTGATGTTCATTATTATTCCAGTGGAAGGATTGGTGATTTTATTTTAAAATCCCCAATGATACTTGGCCATGAAACTGGAGGAATAGCAGAATCTGATGGTGATAATATTAAACGTGGTGATGTTGTTGCCATAGAACCCGGAATACCATGCGGGAAATGCATTTATTGCAGATCTGGAAGATACAATCTATGTTCCGATATTAAATTCTTTGCCACACCTCCGGTTGATGGTTCAATGAGGGAATATATTGTTCATCCTGAGGGCTTTGTTTATAATGCTAAAGGGCTTTCAACCTCAGAGGCAAGCCTTGCAGAGCCAATGTCTGTTGGTGTTTACGCAGTAAGAAAGTCCCTTATAGGACCCGGTGATTCTGTACTCATTACAGGATCCGGTTCCGTTGGTATATTGACTGCATTTGTTGCGGAATCAAGTGGTGCCAGTGTAACATTAAGTGATGTGGATCCAAAAAAGATGGATTATGCCAGTAAATGTGGCTTTAATGCCTATTTGAATGATAAAATTAGGGACAAATTTGATGCTGTTTTTGAATGCAGTGGATTTGCCTCAGAATTTGCCCTTGAACATGTAAAAAGGGGCGGTGACATTTTTCTGATTGGAATGGGTAATGAAGATGGCCTAAACAATTTAAAAATAACATCAAATGAGATCACTGTTCATGGGATTTTTAGATACAGGAATACATTTGAAACTGCCATTAGCATAATAAAAAAATACCGTGAAAGGATGAAACCTCTTACAGAAAAACACATAGGCCTGGAACAGCTTCCTGATTACCTTGAAAACGGTGAGTATGCAAAATATATTAAAACTATAGTTGATTTATAGATTCATTAAATTTTTAAACCAGATTTATTAAATAAGTTTATATAAAAAAATATATTAAATTCATAAATGTCTTATCTCGGCATAGATGTGGGTACAAATGCAATAAAGGCAGTTATGATTGACAGTTCAGGAAACATAATTTTTGAAAAATCAATAGATTATAAGATTTATTTTAATAATTGTTATGCAGAGGAAAACCCATATGACTGGATAAACGGATTTAAAAAAATCATGGAATCACTGCCTGAAAGGCCAGAATCAATGGCCTTTACAGGCCAGATGCACACATTTGTAATAACAGACGACTACGAAAAGCCAGTGAGAAATGCCATTTTATGGTCAGATTTCCGAGGATATAAATACTCACAATTTCTTATCAAAAAATATGGGTTAAAAAATTTAATTAATGAAACTGGAAATTACCCACTCTCAAATTTCAGCCTGCTTAAACTTTTATGGATAAAATATAATGAAAAACAAAATTTTAAAAAGATGAAAAATGCATTTATAGCAAAGGATTTTGTTAAATATTATTTAACAGGGAAAAAATCCATAGATGTAACTGATGCATCAGGCACATATCTTTTAAATGTTAAAAAAAGATCATGGACCCGGATATTTGAACATTTAGACATATATCCAGAAATATTCGGGGATTTAAATGAATCATACGATACTGATTCATATTATGATGGAATAGAAATAAGGGCCGGTGCAGGTGATCAGGAGGCATCTGCCATAGGGATGGGGCTTGGACCAAATGACCTCGGTATAACACTTGGCACATCCGGTGTCGTTTTTAAGCTTTTAAAGGAATATAAAATTCCCAAAAATAATTCACTGCATTTATTCTGCCATGCACAAAAAAATAAATGGCATTTAATGGGTGTAACACAGTCAGGTGCATTATCATTAAAATGGATAAATAGCATTTTAAATTTAGGTTATAAGGAATCAGAGAAACTCGCCATGTCTTCAGACCCTGGAAGCAATGGCATTCTATTTTTTCCATACCTTAACGGTGAGAGATCACCATTTAATTCAAGCACCGTTCGTGCATCATTCTCCGGCATTAGTTCAGGCAGCAGCAGAAATGACATAATAAGGTCTGTAATGGAGGGCATAGCATTTAATTTAAAACATGTATATAAAGAGATGAATCAGGGGGCAGAAAAAATAGTAATATCCGGTGGTGGTGCAGAAAGCAAACTGCTGGTTCAAATAATATCAGATGTTTTCAATAAAACTGTTTATTTAGGCAATGTGAACAGCACAGCATACGGCGCTGCCCTAATATCAATGGGGCATGACGTTAAACAGGATTATCATGAAGTTTTTGAACCATCCCAAAATGCTGCATTGTACCAGGAACTATTTTTAAAATATTTAAGGTCTTCAAGCTTTATAAGAAAAATTTAGTTTAAATTCAATGAATTATTTATAAAAATATAATAAACACTTAAATATAAATTATGTATGTAAATTAGGTTACAATGAAAATATTTCTGGATTCAGCAAATATTGATGAAATAAATAATATAGCCCGTTACGGCATTCTGGATGGCATAACAACAAATCCGTCAATCTTATCTAAGGAAGTGGATGACAATAATGATACTGCGGGGATCATTAACAATATTATAAAACATGTTAATGGTGAGGTGCACATACAGGTAACATCAGATGAATACGACACCATTTTAAAACAGGCGATGAAAATACATTCTCTTGGACTTAATGTAATAGTTAAGATTCCAGTTACACAAAATGGGATGGCTGCAATGGCCTCATTAAGATCCAGGGGCATTAAAATTAACGCAACCACAATATTTACCCCTCTGCAGGCTTTGGCCGCAGCAAAAAATAATGCTGAATATTCAACTGTATATTTAAGCAGCATAGATGATTCAGGTAACAGTTCATATAAGGTTATTCAAACAATAAGAACCATGTTTAATAATTATAATATGAAAACAAAAATAATGGGGGCTGCAATTAAAAATCCAGTTCAGATTATCGAGTGCGGAATGGCAGGTGTTGACGCTGTTACAGCACCATATGGAGTATTAAAACAGATGCTCGACCACCCGGAAACATTAATGAATGTTAACAGATTTATAAAGGACTGGAATTTAATACCCCAGAACAGTAAAACATTTTTTAACCAATGATTTGGATTCCAGCATTTTTAAAAGTATGAATGAAGTATATAAGATGTTTTTACTTTTTATAATAAAAAAACATTAAGTATTTTCATTATATTATAAAAATTATGGAAATAAATAATGTAAAAGTCTGCCCACATTGCAATATTGATATGCAATTAAAGAATGCCCCCTACCATCAAAATAATGAATATATAGGGGATTTTGAGGCGTATGTTTGCCCCAGCTGCCACAGGGTATATTACACATCCAAAGGATTTTCTGATATGGGAAGTGTATTAATGAGGAAAAAATAAATAAATTTAATTTTATGGTAAATGTTATTTATAGTTCTATTATATTTAAGTTATGGAACATTACGATGTAATTACAATAGGTGCTGGTGGGGCATGCTATCCTGCCGCCTTCAGGCTTGACCAGTCCGGTTACAGTGTGTTAATGGTCGACAAAAAGGGTGTCCTATCTGGAAACTGTCTTTCAGAGGGATGTGTCCCATCAAAAACAATCATTGAAAACGTGCACAATTACGCCAGAGTTAAAAAATTTTATAGCTTTAATATTGACTATGAAAAAATAATTGAAAGAAAGGATTCAGTTCAGAAAATAAGATATGCCAATCACGATCGTGAGATTAAAAATTCAGGAGTTACGCTTTTAAGGGGTGCAGCGTACATTGTTGACGAACATACAGTAAAGGTTAATGCTGATGGCTTGGAAAAGCTTTACAGTGCAGACTATATAATAATAGGCACTGGAACAGATACATTTGTTCCAGACATACCAGGAAAGGAATATGCATATGTAAGTGGTGATATATTCAGAATAAATCCAAGTTTCAGAAAAATTCCAGATTCTGTTGTTATAATAGGTGGCGGATACATTGGCCTTGAAACAGCATCATTTTTATCAATCCTTGGTTCCAGGGTAAAACTGGTTGAGGTAAAGGACAGAATTCTTATAGATATGGATAAGGAAATTATTGATAAGCTCTATCCCCTGCTGCCGGAGATGGATGTTTATTTTAATAATGAGGTTAAATCAATAGAAAAGGTCAATGAAAGGTATAAGGTTAATTTGTTACAGGATAATGGTAACAGGGAGAGCATTTATGCTGATGCGGTAATAATGGCAACAGGTCGTGAACCTGTTTTCCCGGATGGACTTGATAAAATTGGAATAGTATATGATAGACATGGCATAAAGGTAAATTCTGGAATGCAGACGAATATAAAAAATATTTATGCCACAGGGGATGTGAATGGCATTACCCCGTTATTCCATGCGGCAAAACGCCAGAGCCTGGTTGCGGCCCATAATATAATGTCTGATGGAAAGTTAACTGATTACTATGATCCCTTAAGTGTGCCGTATACATTATATACCATACCACAGATGTCCTATGTTGGCATTACACCTGAATATGCCATAAGAAATAATATTGAATACACAGAGGTTAAATATGATCTGAAGGAGGATACACTTGCCGAGGCCTTTGATGAAATGTACGGGGAAATAACATTGCTTGTTGACAAACGTATGAAAATTATAGGTGGTTATGCAATAGGAAACGATGCAGGGAACGTCATCAATGAAATAGCACTTGCAGTTAAAAATGGCCTTACAGCAAGGGATTTTGCAGAGATGGCACACCAGCACCCAATGACGTTTGAGGGACTTGATACCGCTGCGAGAAAACTATTTT
The DNA here is from genome assembly GCF_001402935.1 of Acidiplasma cupricumulans. Classification (NCBI taxonomy): domain Archaea; kingdom Methanobacteriati; phylum Thermoplasmatota; class Thermoplasmata; order Thermoplasmatales; family Ferroplasmaceae; genus Acidiplasma; species Acidiplasma cupricumulans. The sequence goes on from NZ_LKBH01000295.1 coordinate 4,837, forward strand.
AAAGACATAACTTTTTATAAATTCTTTTAATTTCATTTAACGGTATGCCTATCCATGATGGCCTGTTTTTAATTTCATATAATAGTTCATATGAGGCTTTTTGAAGCAAAAAGAGGTCAATGGAGTTAAATAAATACTCTGGCATAATACCGATACTGCACATCACATTTTTATATGCATTTACGAATTTGACTGAAACATTGTCTAATATCTCATTTATATCATCGGGCCTGATGCATGATGATGAATAAATAAGGTAGCTCAATGATCTGAGCATGCCCGCAACATCTCTCAGGGGTATCTGCCTTACTGATCTTTCTGAAAGTTTTCTAAGGGGCTCTCCCTCAAAATCAATAACATAGTACTTTTCTGAATATATTATCTGGCCCAGATGATAATCACCATGTATCCTTATCTTATATATACCGGTGTAATCGAGACTTTTTATCATAATATTTAATTTATTTTTTAAACTTTCTATAATGCTATCTTCTATAAGTCCAGATTCTCTCAGATTATTAATTGTTTCTTCCATAACAGAATAAAAATCATCCATGGTGGCCAGAACTGGAATAAAATCCTCCTCACCTGAATAAAAAAGTACCCTGTGCATCCTTCCTGTTAATGTTCCAAGGTCACCTGCCATTCCAGTTAAAAAACCTTTTATTTTTTTCTCCAGTTCACTGTAATCTGAGGCCTCACTGCATATAGATGATATTTTTTTATTTGAATATGACCATAAATCTATTGAATTATAAATATATTCTGATATATTTATTAAGTAAATATTCCCGGAACGTGATGTGTAAACGGCATATCCCATGGGTGCAGGCACATTATCAAATCCATTTTTTATCAATACAACAGACATTCTTATATCAGGGTTCTCACCATACTGAAGAAATCTGTAATTTTTGCAGATTATATTTCCCATGATGAATGAACTGTTACTCTGTTCTGCCTTTATTGTCGCAAAATTGTCAGAATTGTTAAAATTGAAAAACTGTGTTTTTATGAATCCTAAAATGCCATTTTTTCCCTTTAATTCAATTTCAGACATGAATAGCCTTAAAATGGCATCTGCATAATCTTTGGAATAAAATGCATCATAAATTTTATTGTTATCCTGGCAGGAAATTAAAATTTCTCCGGAGCCTATGCTAACAGGGAAATAATAAAGATAATTGCCCATATTTGTCTGGAATTTTAATATCAAAAGTAGAAAATTATCAACATTAAATGAATCATAAACACTTACACCTGTAATTTCATCATTTTTATTTGAAAACCACCTCCGTGATTTTATATAATTTATTACCTCATTATTTAAGATTGATTCAGGATTGATCATAATCATCCACCAGGTCAAATGAATCGTCACGTTCGGGCACTATTAAATTAAACCAGAAAAATGACCTTGGGGTCATTGTGATGAAATAATTTAGGTCACCTATTCTTGGAAATGCTGCCTTTGTTATGGCCTCTATTGGCTTCAATCCTGCATATTCATGCAAATCGAGTTCAACATAGGTTGGACTTCTGGAGAGGTTAAAAAGGCATAGCATTCTCTGGTTTTCATATTCCCTTATATAAACAAGAACCCTTTTGTTTTTCTGATTTATAAATTTGATTGACCCCCTGCCAAGAAGTTCCTTGTAATCCTTTCTTATATTGATTATTTTGATCATCCATTTTAATAACGATGAATTCAGCCGCATCTCGGCCTCAACATTTACGCTCTCATAATTATAATTTGGATTTGTAATTACGGGTGAGTAAAGTTCCTCGGAATCTGCGGTTGAGAATCCAGCATTTCTATCATATGACCACTGCATGGGCGTCCTTACACCGTTTCTGTCACCCAAATAAATATTATCACCCATGCCTATCTCATCACCGTAATATATAATTGGCGTTCCAGGCAGTGAGAATATTAATGCATTAAGGAGTTCTATTGTATTTATATCATTATCCACAAGGGGTGCAAGCCTGCGCCTGATTCCAAGATTAAGCCTCATTTTTGGCAGCTTGGCATATTCCCTGAACATTATATCCCTTTCGGCATCAGTAACCATTTCGAGTGTGAGCTCATCATGGTTCCTTAAAAACGTGCACCAGTCGCAGTTATCTGGAACCGGAAGCGTCTGGTTTATAATATCCTCTATCGGATAATAATCCCTTTTTGCAAGTGCAATAAAAATTCTTGGCATCAATGGAAAATTAAATGCCATATGGAATTCATCCCCATTGCCAAAATATGCCCTTGCATCCGTTGGCCACTGATTCGCCTCGGCCAAAAGTATTGTTCCAGGATATTCACTATCCATCATTTTTCTTATTTCCTTGAAGAAATTATGTGTTTCTGGAAGGTTTTCACAGTTGGTGCCCTCACGCTTGAAAAGATATGGCACGGCATCGGCCCTGAAGCCATCCAGGCCAAGGTTCAGCCAGTACCTGATAATTTTTTTTACCTCCTCCCTTACCTCGGGATTATCATAATTAAGATCTGGCTGTGAGGAATAAAATCTGTGGAAATAGTACTGTCCCGATTCCTGGTCATATGCCCAGTTGGATTTTTCAGTGTCTATGAATATTATTCTGGCCTCCTTGAATTTATCAGGAGTATCACTCCATATAAACCAGTTTCTTTTTGGGCTGTCCCTGCTTTTTCTGGCCTCCACAAACCATGGATGCTGGTCAGAAACATGATTTAAAACCAGATCGGCTATTACCCTTATATTCATTGAGTGCGCGGTTTCTATAAACTGTTTAAAATCATCTATGGTACCGTATTCTGGTAGGATTGAATAGTAATCTGATATATCATAACCATCATCCTTAAGGGGCGATTTATAGAAGGGTAAAAGCCACAAAGCGTCAACACCAAGGTTTTTAAGGTAACCAAGTTTCATTGTGAGCCCCCTAAAATCGCCAATGCCATCACCGTTGGAATCATAAAATGATTTTACAGGAACCTCATAGAATATGGCATCCCTGTACCATAGTTTATTGCCGTCATCTAGCATTTTATCACCATTACATGGGCCTGCCTTTTTCCAGGAATAAGCCGGACATAATTATATTCACCATTCCACTTATATTTATTGTTGTTTAGGACATCAACTGCATCATAAATATAATTATTAATTTTAAGCGTCCCCAATGGAACCCTTACATAACCAGACTGTACATTATCCGTATCCATATTTAGTATCACAAGAACTATATTTTTAAAATCCTGAGAATATCGTGCATACGCCAGTATGGAATTATTCGTTGTTTCACAGAAATATATATTGCCATGTGTTTTTAACGCAGGATTTTCCTCCCTTATTATATTAAGCTTTGAAATTATATCTTTAATATTGCCAGGAGAATCAAAATCTCTATGTTTTATTTCATATTTTTCAGAATTTAAATATTCTTCAGTATCCCCCAGATGATCATTTTCACATAATTCAAATCCTGAGTAAATGCCCCATAATGGCGATAGCGTTGATGCCAGAACCGCCCTTATGATAAATTCATTTCTTCCCTTCCATAGATCCTTTCCAAGAATATCCGGTGTATTGGTAAACAGCATTGGCCTGAAAAAGTAATTTAATGGTTCTGAATTTAATTCAGAAAAATAGGATATAATTTCTTCAGGCGTAACGCGCCATGTAAAATATGTGTATGACATTGTAAATCCACGCTTTGAAAGCTCAAACATTAGGTTCTCCTTTGTAAATGCCTCGGCAAGAAAAACAACATCCGGATACCTTGACTTAATCTCATTTAAAAGCCATTCCCAGAAATCCAGTGGTTTTGTGTGCGGGTTATCTATTCTGAAAATTCTTATGCCATGGTTTATCCAGTATATAATAATATTTCTCATCTCATTCCATAGTGCCTTTTTATTTTTTATTTCAAAATTTAAAGGATAAATATCATAATATTTTTTTGGAGGATTTTCTGCATATCTTATGGAACCATCAAGCCTGTGGTAAAACCATTCAGGATGATCATGAACATATGGATGATCAGGCGAACACTGAAATGCAATGTCCATGGCTATTTTAATGCCGAGTTTTTCGGCCGATTTTAGCAGTTCTTCAAAATCATCCATGGTACCAAGCTCGGGATTAATTGAATAATGGCCCCCTGAGGAATTGCCTATTGCCCATGGGCTTCCAGGGTCACCAGGTGATGCAGTTCTGGAACCGTTTTTTCCACGCCTGTTTGTTATCCCAATTGGATGTATTGGCGTTAAATATATTACATTAAAATTCATGGATTTTACATAGCCTAAATGATTAATTAAATCCCTAAGCGTTCCTGATCTGCCATTATTTCCAAGAGACCTTGGAAAGAGCTCATACCATGAGGCATAGCCACCATAAACTGGATCAGATATGAGCCAGAGATTTTTGCAGTAACCAGTTTTTTCAGGTTTTTTCTGATATTTTTTGACTATGGCAGAAAAATTTTGATCCTTAAGCATCTCTATTTTTTTATCCACATTTAATTTTTTAAATTCATTTATGCTTGACCTTAAAAATTTTTTATCATCCCCCCTTGAATTATTATATGAATATTTTATAATTTCCATGATAACTTTTAGGTCCTCCTCCACATTTTCCCCTGCATTGTACCATGATTGTATATCCTTCAGGAGGCTGCCGTATGAATCCTTCCATGCCTCAATTGTATATTCATAGAAACCAATGCCATCCGTTTTAAATTTTGCAGTAAATATATCATTTGGATTTGAGTCCATTGGGATTATATTCCACCTTCTCTTACCCTTTTTCCTGTATTTTAGCACAGCATATACAAGGTCATGCCCGCTCTTAAAAATCTCGGCACTGACATAAAAATCCTGTCCTTCTATTGTTTTTGCCGGATACCTTCCACAGTTAATTTCAGGCCTTACATTCTCTATTGCAATTGGAGCCGTCATAACGCATCATTCCTCAGATAAATGGCCGATAATGGTGGCAAATTTATCTCTATTGAATATTTTCTCCCATGCATTGAATAATTGCATGATTCTATATTTTTATTTATATGATTTGAACCGCCGTACCTTGATGAATCGCTATTAAAAATTTCTGTATATGTTCCAGGACTGTCAACACCTATTGCATAATTTTCCCTTTCAACAGGTGTAAAATTAAATATGCATACTATATTTCCCCTCATAAAACTGATCACGGTATTATTTACATCATTAAAATCTATCCATGAAAAGTTTTCATCTATATGGAGGTCGTCATATTCTTTATATAAACTGTTGAGGTCATTAATCAGGTTTAATAAACCCTCCTCAGGTTTTCCAATGGCATTCCACTGAAGCTGTGAATTTGAATCCCATTCATTCTTCTGTGCAAATTCATTTCCCATGAATAGTAATTTTTTGCCCGGATATGCAAACATATACGACATAAATAATCTAATATTGGATATTTTTAGGTTATAATCACCGGGCATCTTCTGATAAAGTGAACCCTTGCCATAAACAACCTCATCGTGTGATATTGGCAGTATAAACCTCTCACTGTATGCATACATTACTGTAAAGGTTAATTTCCCAATGTTATATTTCCTGTAAAGCGGGTCTGTATGAAAAAAATCCAGTGTATCATGCATCCATCCCATATTCCATTTGTAATCAAAGCCGATGCCAGACCTTGACGTTATTCCCTTATATGTGCTTGATTCCTCGGCAACTGTTATGACCCCATGATACTTTTCATGCACCGTTGAATTAAGCTCTGTTAATAGTGATACAGCCTCAAGGTTTATGTTTCCACCGTATATATTTGGAATCCATTCCCCTGGTTTTCTGGAGAAATCCAGATATATCATTGATGTTACCGCATCAACCCTGATGCCATCTATATGAAATTCATCAATCCAGTACATAATTGCAGAGATTAAAAATGACCTGACCTCATTTTTGCCAAAATCAAATATATTTGTTCCCCAGTCCGGGGTTCTTCCCTTTCTGGGATCTGCGTAATTATACAGGTGTGTGCCATCAAACATGTATAATCCATAATCATCATCCGGAAAATGTGCCGCAACAAAGTCAAGTATTACCCCAATGCCATTCCTGTGCAGCTCATTTATAAGGTATTTTAAATCCTCCGGCCTGCCGTATCTTGATGTGGGTGCATAATAATTCACGGCCTGGTATCCCCAGGATATATCCAGCGGGTATTCAGTTAATGGCATAAATTCCACATAATTAAATCCGGTTTTTTTAAGATATTCAATCAGCATTGGTGCTATTTCCCTGTAACTGTAATATTTATCGCCATTTTTCCTCCAGGAACCAAGGTGCATTTCATAAATTGATACGGGATCATTGTATCCCAAAATATTTCTTTTATTTATCCATTCGCTGTCATTCCAGTTAAAATCATGGCCGATTACTATTGAGGATGTTCTTGGTCTCTTTTCAGTATAAAATGCATATGGGTCTGTTTTCATTTTAATCCCAAAACTGCTTGTATTTATTGCATATTTATAAACCTCATTTTCTGAAATACCTGGTATAAAAATAGACCATATGCCTGAGTCATTTATGTTAATCATTGGATGCATTCCGGGCGTCCAGTGGTTGAAATTTCCAACAACTGAAACTGAAAGGGCGGAGGGTGCCCAAACAGTGAAATTGCAGCCAGAAACCCCATCAATTTCAATTAAATGTGAACCAAAGGTCTTATATGATTCAAAAAGTTTGCCCTCCTTAAAAAGGTAAATATCATAATCAGATACTGCAGGCCTGAAGTTATATGGATCATAATATTTATGCTCATAACCTGAACTGTCAGTATATGAAATCATATACTTATTAATCTTATCATTAAAATTGGCCTGAAATATTTTATTATCGGTCTCAATCATTTTATATTTTTTATCATTAATAATTACGTAGGCATTAACAGCTATTGGTAGATATGCCCTTATAACATAACTTCCATTCTCAAAGTGCATGCCAAGATGTTTTTCCGGATGGTTACATTTGACATTTTTCAGGCACTCATATATCCCAGACATGATAATTTAATATAATTATTTTATATATTAACTTAACCTGAGATATTTTTATGAATATTTTAAATGATAAATTTATATTAATTATACCGTCAATCAGTCCAGAATGGATTCAATTATCTTTTTTTCTGCATTTCTTATGTGGAATAAAACCGTTGGCTTTGAGAGTCCGTATTCATCTGCTATGTTTTGCAGGCTGTATGTTCTTGGCCATTCATAATATCCATTCTGAAGTGCTTCCTTTATAAGTTTTCTCTCCAGTGCGGTTATTTTTAATGTGTGAACCATAGAATATATCTTTTTTGAAATATCAAGGATGCCATCCCCTGATTTTAGATTTACGTAATCGTATTCTATTATTTTATTATGCGATTTTGATATTGAATTAAATATGCCTTCAATAGAATTTTTATCATATGTAACTATAAAATAATGTTCAAGACCTGTGAAAGAAAAAAAGGGGAAAATTGGCATGGCATCATTTTCAGCAATTGCATTCATGATGCCATGGCCCCTTTTATTCCCACTGAATGCTATAAAATTCTTTCCAGCAGTGAATTTAATTTTATTGAAATCTTTATGATATTTTTCCTTAAAATCATCATTTACTGCAAAGTATCCGAAAATAGAATTAAAATATTTACCTGTCTTTCCCACATAGGATAGTATTATTTTTGAATCATTATTATATGTTGATTCAGAAAGGCTGCAGCTGCTTTTAGTCTTTACATTTATTAAATACATGTTTGTTTAAGTATTTAATAATATTTAAAGTATGTGCATGGCTTAAATAAGATATA
>NZ_LKBH01000296.1:0-30460 GCF_001402935.1 Acidiplasma cupricumulans
ATACTTTACTTATTTTACATACAACATATAATTAAATAATATTTTGCTACAAAATCTTAAATAAATATCTTTTATATTGCTATACCTGAATTTGGAAAAACCAATATTTAAGGTGCCGTCCACGTGGGGAATTGGTATGAAGATAGGTATAATAACCAGGGTAAACTGCGCTTCGTGTATAAAAATAGCAAAGAGGATTCTTGAAATAATTCCTGAGGACTGGGAGGTTTTTCTTGAAATGAAACTTGCCATGGCCCTTCATAAAAAGGGTTATAATTTTAGCAATATTAAAGCTGATATTTTAATAGTCATTGGTGGTGATGGAACAATACTGAGAACAGCCCAGTTTTCTAAAGGAAAGATACTCGGCATAAATGTTGGCGGTCTTGGATTTTTATCTGAGGTTGAAATAGGCAGCATTGAGGAATCAATTTATAATTTAATTAGGGGTAATTACAGGGAGTACAGCGTAATGAAACTTGATGTATTTATAAATAATAGGTTATTTGGAAAATGCATTAATGATGTGGTCATACATACAGGTAAAATTTCTAAAATAAGAAAATTTAGTGTGTATATAGATGATAAGTTTATGGAAAATACCAGCGCTGACGGTGTTATTGTGGCAACACCAATAGGATCTACATCCTACTCCTACAGTGCTGGAGGCCCAATATTGATACCATCATTAAGGGCAATGGTAATATCCTATATAGCACCTTTTGGTTCAAGGCTCCGGCCAATTGTCTGCCCTGAAACCAGTTCAGTAAAAATTAAATCAATAGGAAAATATGATTCCATAGTTATATTGGACGGCCAGAAGGAAAGAAAGATAAATGAAAATGACATGGTTGAAATCAGGGTATCCAGGGAACATTTAACATTTATTGAGATGAAGGATTCCTTCTTTGAAAGGTTAAGAACAAAGCTGATTAAGGATGTGGTTAATTAGAAAGAAGACAATGGAAATGATAATGGAGGCATCGAAGGATTCATATCCAAATGAGTTTGGTGCAATGCTCAGGGCTGAGGGAAATATAATTTATGAAATAGCCATACTTCCTGGCACTGTAAATGGAAATGTCCATGTTATCTTCCCAATGTATTCCATACCCATTGATTTTTCATATGTTGGATCTGTGCATTCACATCCATCCGGAAATACAAGGCCGTCTGATGCTGATCTGCATATGTTCTCAAATACCGGGCAGATTCATATTATTGTTGGATATCCATATGATTTAAAAAATTATTCCGCATATAACAGAGCGGGAACTCCTGTTAAGTTGGACATTATTTGATTGAATATCTTAATATGGCACAGTATCCCCCAAATTTTTTTATAATTTCACCGGAATCAGAGTAACGGCTTATAACATGTATGTTTGCTGATCCATTTAAAATCGAAAGAAGCTCCCTTGTTTCCGGGGCATGAAATTTTTCCTCTGAAATAATTAAATCCTGAATTATACCCATCTGTGCATATTTTAATATATCCCCATAACCATATATGCTTGTGGCGCTTTTATTTAGCCCTTCAAGAAACTTATTTATAATTTTTTCATCCCTCACGAGCCTTGAATTTTTTAGAATATTTTCACTTTTTTCACTCCCCAGGAATTCATAAATTCCTCTTTTGCCCGTATCCTCAACGGCAAAATCATATTTTTTAAAATTTTTAAAATACGGGTTCTGGTTAATGAAATTATAAAACTTAGAGTGTTCAAATCCAGGTCCTAGAATGATTAAAATAATAATATCCCTTATATTTTTTAAAACATATTCAATTTCCTGGTAATAACCTGATGATTGCTGCTTGACATCAAAATATTTTCCAGACTTTCCAGATTTTATGCTTGCAAGTTCCTGTATTCCATATGGTCTTAATGCGCATACTGTTGCCTCCTCATCATCCATGGAAATAAAATAAATTCCAGTACTCTGAGAGGTATCGGTTGCCTCCCTGAGTAGGTTTAAATCCTCATCTGTAAATTCTTTAATAAGGAGGAATTCATCATCGGTACCAAGAAAGATTGATTGATGGCTACCGGCTTCATCACCCTCTATTATCTCGCCAAGAATTTTAATCTTATCGGTATAAGGCTGAAAATCTACTTTTTCAACCTTTAATTTTACCTTAATTTTCTTTCTTTCTGTTGATTTTGCCCTGTCCATGTCGTCATTAAGCTCAACCCTTCTAAAGACATCAGATACTATTAGGTCCCCGGGTTCAAGTAAATTTTTTATATACCAGAGATCGTCAAGTGTTTCTATCCGTATTTTTAACTCATCATTTCCAATATTATTTTCCAGTATTTTCAATGAATGATAATTAAAAGATCGGTTAAATACTTTTAAATTTTAAAATTTTATTAATTTCATTAAGAATTTTTTTATAATGAGAACCTTCCCAGTAATATTTATTGCATTTCTTACAGTATTTAACTGTTTTAAATTTTTGCCTGACCATTGTATATTTTAAAGGATCCAGCGTATCAGTGCTAACATCCACAAGAATTGAATTGCACACCGGGCATCTTGTAAAAAAAAGTTTTTTATCCGGTGGAAAGAGGCTTATTATTTCACTTACCTGATCTTTATAATCGGTGCTATCCAGAAATATTGAAAGCGAGTACCTTTTATAGAACTCTATATCCCTTGTTAATAGTATTAAATTATTTTCAATACAAATCTTGAGTATTTCATTATCATAATGTACATCCGGATATTCAACATCATAACCCATAAAGCGGAGCCATTCGCAGGCCCTTTTTGCCATATGGTCTGCCATAAATTTATGGGTGACTCCATCTTTTAGAAATTTCATTTTCAATTCCCGCTAAATCCATTACCCTTCCAACCATGGAATTAACCATATCGTCAACTGTTTTTGGCCTGCTGTAAAATCCCGGCATTGCCGGCGCTATTATCACACCACTTTCTGAAAGTGCAAGCATATTTTTTATCATGATGGTGCTCAGTGGTGTTTCTCTTGGAACTATTATAATCCTCCTTCTTTCCTTCATGGCAACAAGGGCCACCCTGGATATTAAGGTATCAGATATGCCAACGGCTATTTTGGCCATTGTGGATGATGAACATGGTATTATTATATAAGAATCAAAGATAAAACTCCCGGAACTTACTGTGGCAGCTATATTGGAATCATCATAAACATAATCAGCCAGATTTTTTATATAATTTAAGTCATAATCAGTTTCCAGTTCTATTACCTTTTTTGCACTTTCAGATATTATTAAATGTATTTCAGCCTCCTTTATTTTTTCAAGAAGGCGTATGCCATAAATTGAACCTGATGCACCGGATAATCCAATAACAATTTTTTTCATTATTATATAATGCTTAAATTGTATTTAATTCATTTTTTTCTATTAAAGATAAAATAAAGGACAAACATCCCTGCTATGATGGCTATTATTGCCCCTGCCTCCTCGTACTGAACTGTTTTGCGTGCCACCACGGGTTTTGAAAATGAAAATCCAGGATATGCACCTGCATCAAGTGCCTGTATGTTTGTATACCCCTTAACATGAGAGGACACATTTTCTGTATCAAGAAATGCCTTTGTCATGTTTGCCATTGTTGGACTGCCTGTTTCAGAAAGTTTTAAAAGAAAGTATGCGCCGTATGGATTCATTGATGTATATGAAAGATCAAACACAATAAGATACTGCGTATCCACTGCTGACCAGTTATATGTTACATACTTTTTATTGTCAATAACATTAGAAAAAAAATTAACCCATACTGAATTTGATATATTATATTCTGTACCATTATAATAATACGTAATGGTCGGAAGCACGCTTGGTGGTGCTGGCAAATTCTGGGATGAATTGGCAACAGCCGGTGCGGCGATTAAGAACATGGATAGTAATATTGCTACCAGTATTTTGTACATTTAATACTGTATGTAAAATATGATTTAAATCTTTTTTTATTTAAAACCAAATTACCACAATTAAGTATTTAAATAAAGATTGTTTTTAGCTGTATATGCTCAAAAAGATTGTCGCCGGCATATTCATATTCATATTGATTCTATCATTTATATCATATGCTAGTTCAGGCCTCAATGAAAATCAAATTACAGTGGAGCCAGTATCCAGCCAAACAGGCCAGTATATGGCATACGTTCCATCCTACCTGCATCCTGTGGTTAATAAAATTTTAAGGTATAATAATATTAATTACACATATTATGGAAATATTTTAACTGCAACATATAATTTATATAATTATTATAATGAAAAAAGCATATTCTCATCATTGAATAATATAGGTATAAGCTCATTTAAATCAAATGATTCCAATGGATTTGTACCGTATTTAATTGTAAATACATCCAGATTCGACGGTGGTGCATACACGCCATATGATATATACAATGCCTATGACATTGGCTATATTGAAAATAGTGGATTCAGAGGTCAAAATACAACAATAACGATAGTTGATGCCTATGGTGACCCAAATATAATGTATGACGTTGAATCATTTGATAATATAACTGATTTACCCCCTGTAAATTTAAGCATATATACCCCTGTAGGCCCAATAACATCTAAAAATTCTGGCTGGGCCATTGAAACTGCAGTGGATGTTGAGTGGAGCCATGCCATAGCACCCGATGCAAAAATAAATCTCGTGCTTGCACCAAATTCAAATAGTACTCTTGTTCAGGCTGTGGCATGGGCAGTTGGCAACCTGTCTGAAAATGTGATATCCCTTAGCTGGGGTTCTGCCGAATCCTCATTAAATGCAAGCGAATTAAAGGTATTTAACAGCATATATATGGAGGCAGCTGATAAAAATATTACAGTGGTTGCTGCGTCAGGTGATAATGGTGCCGATGATGGTACATCAGCAAAAACTGTGAACTTCCCTGCCGCAGACCCCTATGTTCTTTCAGTGGGTGGAACAAGCCTTTACTGCCATGATGGGACATACTCACAGACAGCATGGTCTGGCAGTGGGGGTGGCTATTCATCGTATTTCTCCACACCATACTATCAGAACGCAACAGGCTATAATTCTACTCAACGCGGTGTTCCAGATGTATCCATGGTGGCAAACCCCAACACAGGGGTTCTTATTGTTGTGTCGGGAACCACATACAAAATAGGTGGTACAAGTGTGGGCACACCGATCTGGGCAGGAATAATTGCATTAATGGATCAGTATAATAACAGGTCTTTAGGATTGGTTAATCCATTATTATATCAGATAGCACGGACACATTTTTATTCAAAGGATTTCACTCAAATTACATCAGGCAGTAATAATGGCTACTCGGCACATTCAGGATGGAATCCGGTCGATGGCCTTGGAACTCCCATGGTAAGCAATCTGATTAATGATTCCAGGGTAATACTAAAGGGTTATGGATCAATTGTTTACCTCAATGGAACTGAAAATCTCACTGAAATCTCAGCAAGTATAGATGCTGGTCATAATAACCTTGAGGGTTTCAATGGAAGCACATATTATTTCATATCAATGTATGGTTCTTATAATAATTACGTTGAATTTGGAATACTTGCAAATCTTTCCGGATATTATTATCATTATATCATAGATGACGCGGGCGTGGAATTTAATGGCACATTCAATGGAGGCGGGGAAGCGAATCTTACAATTCTATATAATAATTATAATATAATATTTAAGGCAAATAATTCAAAAGTTAATGAAATAAACGGTATATTATTGAATGATGCCGGTTTTTATAAAGGGGCCATAGGCGTTCTGCAGGAAAATTCGGGTATTTACAATGCATATATACCGCATGGAACCTTTTCAAATTTAATAATTAAAAATAACAGTTACAGTTTAATACCCTATGCATACTATGAATCCCATGTATCCGGCCTTGAGAACCACGGTGATCTGGGAATAACATATAATAATAAGAATTTTACAGCAGCATTTTCATATAATATCACACCTGGATATCTGTATAAGAATGGCTATAAACCTGAAATACTGTATAATTTATCATACAGTAGCACATCGGGGCTGTTCCTTTATGCAAATAATGGCCAGAAAACAGTTTTCTATGTTAACGGTTTGAGATTAAAAGGTAACAGCGATAAACTTGACCCTGGGGTTTATAATGTCAATGCAACCATTTCTGGAATTAATGTTTCAAGAACCATATACATACCCAAAATATCAATATATAATATAAATACAATTCCTGAACCGGTTTACTTTAATGAATCAAAGTATATCATTGATGATTACTATTTTAAATATTCAGGAAATACCAATAATTTCAGTATATATGGAATTAATGGAAATAACAGTATAATAATATATTCTGATGGCTATAATACCATTTACGGCCATTTTAATTCGACTAAAACATTTACACTAAATCCAAAAAATATAACAATAACATTTTTTGTCTATAATGCCAACACAACCGTAATTGTTAATGGACGTAACATTCCTGGAAGTTATGGTATTTTTAAGGAATCAATTAGGCCAGAACACATAGCTGTAAATATTACCTCACCCGGATTTATCGGAAAAAACTTTACCATGAATCTTTATCCCTCAGAAAATGTATTCAGGGAATTTTTATTGCTGCCAAAATCTTCATTGTATAAAGTTACAGGTTATATCACAAATATAGAGTTTAATTATGCACTGGCGCATGTGGCAGTGTACAGCAATGGAAGAATATCGGGATATTCAAGCCCACAGGGACATTACATTGTCTTTTTACCGGCAGGGAAAAATACATTAAAATTTTCACTGGAATATTATAAAAACAGTACATTAAACATTAATGCAAATAAAAACATGAGTAATCAGAACGTTTCATTGGCACCGGCAAACATAAACCTGGTATATATACCATTTAAAATCACATATTTGTTCCCATTCATGTTTTATTTTCTTTACCTGTCATGGAATCAATATTCTGGTCCTGATTTTGGCCTATATGAAATATTTTATTCAACAAATCCCAATATGGTTGGATATCATGATAAAACTATTTTTACACAGGGTGTCGATTTTACGGTGCTAACCAATATAGAGCCGGGAAAAACATATTATATAATTATATCAGCATACACGGCCCAGGGAGCATTTATTTCCACATCAGAGGTTAAGGTAACATATAACCTGATAAACTACGGCATCAATGCACTAATAATAGGTGGCATTATTGCATACATTTTAATAATGATAAAAATATTCTTTAGAAAAAGGAAAAATGAGGAGGATTGGGATATATTTAACGAATTTCCTTAAGAATTTCCTGCCTTGCAATATCCATGTTTTTTAATTTTTCATATCCGATTTCCCTGGTTCTTGTTCTAAGTCCACAGTCAGGATTCAGGCGTATTAATTCGGGCGGGAGTATTTTTAAGGCATAATTAATTCTATCCTTTATTAGCTCCACCGGCTCAATATAATCTATATGTACATCTGTTACACCTAGACCCATAAATTTTTTCTTATCATTATGTTCATTAAAATACTTTAAATCAGTGTAACCGGGTCTGGAGGAATCATCAGTACCCCGTTCGAGTGTATCACGATTTGCAAATTCAAGGTTAAAACCATCTATTTTTATGTCATCCATAACATCATAAAGAAGTCTATAATCAATGCTATAACAAACGTGCATCGAAAATTCAACATTATCTATTCCCTCAACGGATTTATTTATTGAATCAACGACAATATTCATCTCATCCGGATGTGTTGTGGTGGCTGGCTCATCTATCTGAATTTCAAGCTTTTTACCCGGATATTTTCTATCCCATTCCCTTTTCAGCTCCCTCATATCCTCATTAAGAAGCTTGGCAAATTCCATGGCAGTTTCATATCTATCCCTGTAGTGTTCATTAAATGACCAGTCCATCATTGTATAAGGTCCTGTAACAGGAATTTTTATATTTGATATATTATTTTCAAGAAGAAATTCTAACTCATCCAGATGGTATGGTTCCTTTCTTTCTATCCTATCAGTTATGCTACCTTTCTTGTAATATCTGTTATCAAAAGACCTGACCGGGCCATAGAATGTTATTCCGTTTATCCGGTTTGCCTGGTGCTCATACATTTCCCATCTGAACATTTCTCCGCCAACGCCTATATTATCCAGGCCGGCCTTTTTAAAAAGGTCTATGGTTTCAATGGTGGCCCTTCCCGCAAGTACGTTAAATTCCTCAGTTCCCTGAATTTTATGAAAAACAGAGCTCAGATATGTTGGTTTTCTAAAACTACCAATTTCCTGTGATATTAAATATTTTTCTGACATTTTTAATCACCTATTTTTGACATAATTTCTATTTTTTTATCTGCAATCATCCTGGGGAGAAAATCAAAATATTCTGTGTGCGTAATAATAATGGAATCAAGATCGTATTTTAGGGCCTCATTCTTTATATCCTCAGGTTTTTCCAGTTTTGTGTTGTATCCGTCTATTAATTTTATTCCTGGTTCATCAGAAATTTCTGATGCAATTTTTACGTTGTTTTCATTATTATCGCATATTATAGATTTTGGTCTTCCCCTAATATTCTCCTTATATATATTTCCAGCTGTTATTAACCTTACATTGTATTCCTTAACAAAATCCTCCAGATTCAATACACTGTTTTTTTCATATGGCATTGAGTCAAACAGGACCACATTTTTGGTCCTAAATTTCTTAAGTATCTGTACATAATTATTTAACAGCTGTTTTTCAAAGTCATTATATGCCATTTCCACCCTGGACATTCTAAAAAATGTATAGGGTGATGGCAAAAATGCATTAAAATCTTTACCATACTCGGCATATAGGGGGAGTGGAGGGTTTTCATTTAATGGTGTGAATTTATCAGGGGAATACTTTATACCACCAATTTCAGATACCTCTGGCATGCGGTAAAATGTATTTGTTTCCTTATATCTTGTAAGGGGACCTGGCTGCATGCCATCGGTAATAAGAACCAGGGGCCTAAAAATATCATACCAGTTAAATAATGGGTCTGTATATAAAATTCCATTATTATTTAACCGGTCATAGAACTCATGCTTTTCATCGTCAATGCGATCATTAAGTGCCGCGTCCGGAAGAAGACCTTTTTCCCATCTGCTGATGCTTAATCGCAATTCATTTGTTTTTGGATAAATGCCATAAACAAGGGTATTTATTTTCATTTTATCAAACGCTTATTTTATATTGTTTAAAAAATGTTTTTGATTTTTTTATGATTCCTGGTAATAATTTTATTAGTCAACAACGTTTTCAGAAAGGCTTATGTAGGGTTCCTCATCTGATATTCTGACCATTGCATTTAAAGGTATTATCATCTGTTCCTCACCATGCCCAAATGGTGCACCATAAAGTGATGGCTTATTTATTTCGTTCATAAATTTTTGTATTACATCCTCTATTGATGGCATTGGCTCTTCCTTATCAAATATGGCCTTAAAATCACCAAAGACAAAACCATTGAATTTATCCACAATATCTGCAAGTTTCATGCTGAAGAAATACCTGTCTATGTCACCTGATGTTACATCTGTATCCTCTATGAAGAATATTCTTCCGGTTGTATCCGGTATATAATTTGTACCAAGAAGTGATGCAACAAGGGATATATTTGTACCCATTGAAAGGCCCTCCGTATTTCCCGGTATAATGTATTTTATTAGCCTGTCCTCATATATATTTATCTTTGTGGAATTGCCTGTTAATATATCCATAAAATCCTTTATACTGGGTTTTGCAAAATCCTCTATATCTGATGCAACCATTGGGCCATGAAATGTTATAAGATTTGCATTTCTATTTATTGCCAGATGCAGTGCGGTTATATCGCTGTATCCCATAAATATTTTGGGATGATCACGTATTATATCATAATCAAGTAGTGATAGTATATGTATGCTCCCATAACCGCCCCTTGCACAGAAAATTGCCTTAACATTATCATCCTTAAAGGCTGACATTAACTCCTCAGCACGGTCCTTTGCGGGTGCTGCAAGATCATTTCTCTGGTTAAGCTTCTTTATATTTTTCCCAACCGTTACCCTGTAGCCAAGTTTCTTTAACCTAGATATACCCTTGGACAGCCTGATCATATCAGGTGCACTGGCCGGTGCTATTATCCTTATCTCATCCCCCGGCCTTAATTTCGGAGGTTTAATTCTCTCCATGATCACCACCAAATTCATTTTTTATTTTAACCAAGGTTTCCTGATTCTCCAAAATTTCCATAATAGAATTATATGCAACATTTATTGTCGTAAATAGATTATTAGCTGCGCGCTTTGGATTTGCTGCATTCCTGAATTCATCGGAATGCCCGGGTATGTTTGTTCCTATTTTCATATCAATATGCCCTGTCGGCACACTTAAACTCACATTGGCCTCGTCTGTACTGCCGCAGCCATATCCCTCTTCGTTATCTATATTATAGGCGTTTATATTAAATTTATTAAGATTTTTAAGGAGTATTGAATCTATGGTTTTGTTAGGCTTATATTCTGTATACATTGGCATGAGGTCCTTAATAATTAATTGCGTTCCAAAACCCTCTGAAACAGATTTAACAAGCTTCTTTATTTTTAAAACAAGTTTTTTAAGGAAATCTGATGAGCTTGACCTTACATCCACCTCAAGCACGGCCCGGTCAGGCACAACGTTTGATGCCCTGCCTCCCTCCTTTATTATCATGCCTATGACAGAATGCTTATCATTTTTTATCCAGTCCCTCATATTATTAATTGCTGTATAGCTGGTAACAAGGGCATCAAGTGCGTTTATTCCATAGCATGGTGATGCAGCCATATGGGCAGATTTTCCAAGAAATGTAAATTCCATCTCGGCGTCAGCAAGTGCCTTTGATCCGACAGCCCATCTGTCATCCGGATGCATGCCCATTACAAAATCTATATCCTTAAATGCACCCTTTTCCGCCATTATGGCCTTGCTTCCAGCATATGGACCTATGCCCTCCTCAGAGGGTGTGCCAAATACCACGATTCTGCCTGACTTTAAAGATTCCGCAACCTTGATCGCCGTGCCAAGGGCCCATGCAGAAATAAGATTATGGCCGCATGAATGGCCGTTGGGAAGTGCATCAAATTCCGCAAGTATTCCAACAGCTGGATGACCTATACCATATTCTGCCCTGAATGCTGTATCCATGCCCATGTATGGGTTTGTTATTACAAATCCCTTTGATTGAAGAATTTCCATTAAAAGTTTGGATGATTTATATTCCTGGCTGCCAATTTCTGCAAAATTGTATATTTTACTGGATACATCCAGGATGAGTTCCCTAAAATTATCATCATACATAACAGTTAATGCCATTTATACTTAAATAAATTTATAATTACAATGGGTGTATCTGCGATTTTATTATCTCGCTGGCGGCCTCAATAAATATTTTTTCCCTTCCGGGTGGTATAACACCGCCTGCGGCTATATCATGACCACCGCCGGAACCACCCGCCTTTTTACATGCAATGGACATAACCTCGGATAGGTTTAATCCCCGGGCAATTAAGGCCCTGGTCCCTCTGGAAGATATTTTGATATCATCATTCCCTGAATTGAAGCCTATTACGGGCTTATCAGGCCTCATCAGGTAGAGTGCTATTGCCCCTGCAATTGGCCCTGCCATTTCGGATTCGGGGGCGTAAAAATATCTTAAATATTTTTCTTCTGTTATTTCTGAATTTGCACGGTATATGTAATCTATTAACTTGGTTTTATAAATTTTTATATTATTTAGCATTTCTAACCTTACTGAATTATCACCCAAAAAATACTGGACAGGAAGTGAATTTTCACCAACCCTGCTGTTTCCGTCTATAATTGAAACAAGTTCCTTTGATGTAAAATTAAGATCTGAATAATAAAGTGTGTCACCCTCAATATACCTGATTCCATCAGAGCCGATATTATTCTCAAGTAATTTTAACGCCAGTGCATTTGCAAGGGTCTTATTTTCATCATCATTAAGGTCCAGAATATTTTTATCAAAATTAATATTAAGTGACTGCAAAAAACCCCTTACTGCATCTGGATTTCCTGTGAGCCCATTAAAAAAGGGATCAACTGAGTATGTAATTGCATCTCCAAGATTTCCCTCAAGGTTTAATGTGTGCTTAATGCTATATGTATTATATGCATCGTAAATGCTTTTATTGAGGCCGGATAACCCACCTATATCCTGTTTATCTGATGTTACACCTGATAGGAAAAAAGGGAATAGATTTCTGTTGGATTCGTCCAGTACAAGTGAAAATATATATGCCATGGTTGAACCGCATGCCTCCCTTGTGCCATTTACGCCGTAATCCCTTATATTTATGTTAATTCCCCTTATACCGTCCACAGGATTATAAAAATGATGATCAAGGATGATATAATTATCATAATCTATTATACCAGGAATCTGTGATGACCCTGCATCAACAATAATGGTTAATGGGTCCTTTTCCTCTTCAAAAAGCTGCCTGAAGCCCTCATTATCAAGGCTCTTAACAAAACTTAAATGAAACTTTATATTTAATTTCTTAAGCGCGTTTAATAATATAATTGCGGAGCTTACACCATCTCCATCATTATGTGCAAGCACCCGTACATATGATTCGCCCCTAACCTTTTCACATGCTTTATTGATATTATCGTATAATTTTTTATCCAGGATTTCCTCTATCATCACAGAACTCTATCAAGAGACCAGTCTTTTGAAAGCCTTCCTGTCCTTTTGTAATACCTAATAAGCCTTAGCATTTTGGACATGATAAGATCCCTGCCACGCCTGTTGCTTATATCCTTTTTGTTTAAAAGCAGATGCTTTGATACATTTTTATAACGCTTTATAAGGAATGATAGATCCTCTGGTATATCCTCCTTAATACCGTTCTCTGCCAGTATCTGGGACATCTTCTTATGCATTACAGGTCTTACACCGGGTACCGCATACTGATCTCTTAACCTGATTCCTATCATTGACTTTGAAAGCCCGTCCTTTTTCATCTTCAAAACTTGATCCTTAATTTCATCATCCGTTACCAGCCATGATGGCCTTTCGGTAAGCTGTAATCTTTTTGATCCGGATTTTCCTCTCTTACGTGTATGCATTCGTGCCATAATAATCTGTAACGGTATTATAACTATAAATTTATCTTTTTTGTTTTTTATAATAAACTAACTGATATATTTTTTAATTTTTACATATAAAATTTATTATAGAACTTTGATAAATCTTTCAAACTGTGCAATTATCTCCATGCCCACTGACCATATGGTTAATTCATCCTTAAATATGGAATATGAATTAAAATGGTCATATAAATTTGTAACATAATCACCTTCTGAAAATCCCCCTATAACAACATTGATATTATCCATGTTTATTATATCAGATGGATTGGAAAACTTACCATGCGGTGAGAGCACCACAGTATTTTTTCCTGTGTTATTTAAGAAACTTATTATATCCTCATTTTCCATGGATAATAATGTCTTTCCGCCCACCTTTATTTCCTTTTTCCTGAATAAATCCTCAATTAAGCCTGTAAACCTATTGTATGATTTTGGAAGACTCACGTCAGGATTTATTACTATAATTTTATTTTCCTTTGTATGTATGTAAATTCTCAGGAGCCCCCTTTTATTAAGTATTGATTCCATGGCTACCTCCAGAAATATATATATTATATCAGGGCGCCCCATTCTGGTGGACCTGCCTGGAAAATATTTATCTATGGAGGTATGCATGTAATTTGAGTCAAGTAACATTTCTGATGGTTTTTTATGGTTTTTGGCTGCAATTTTCTTTATTGCTGGATCATCCAACATTTGTTCGGGTATTAACTGCAGTTCCGCATCTGCAACAACAAGATTTAACATAACTGGATAATTGCCGATTAAGATTTACTTTTTTCTATAATTTCAATTCTTTTTGATGTGGCCGGATGATCCAGACTTAATGATTTCATCACATTTTCTGGTATGTTTTCAATGTTTGATATTTTAATCAATGCACTTTCAAGGTATTCCTTTTTAACATACCTTACTGCGTTTAAATCTGCAGCGACCTCATTTCTCCTTTTAATTGCAGGAATGATCAGAAAAAGGAATACAATAAGGAATATAAAAAAGAATGGGGAAAGTGCAAGAAGTATTCCTATATTAAATACAAATCCAAGTGCCGCAACATTTATTACTATAATATATACACCGAAATTAATCAGTGCTGTTTTTCTGTTATGCTTTAGTTTTATATGAGATAATTCATGGGCAAGTACGGCTATTATTTCATTATAATCAAGTATATTCATTAGATAACTTGTTATAAAAACATATGCCTCCCTGCTATTAATTTCAAATGCATTTGCTATCCTGTTGCCGGTATTTAGAATATATATTGATGGTGTTTCTATACCCATTTCGAGTGATAATTCTGAGACCTCATGCACTATAAAAATATCTTTTAACTGAACTGATTTTTTAATTAACAATGTAACCATTGGATTGTTTAATGATAAAGCCCATATGAAAAATATAAAGGCGTTTAAAACAATCATATACGAGTATTCTCTTATTATAAGAACAAAATTTTCAACAAGAACCATACCAACAAAGAAAAGTGATAAATATATTAAATATCTCCAGCTTAAATCACTTGATACATAATCCATTATATTTATATTTTCCTCCTTATATCCTATGTGTATTTTATACTTAAAATAGGTAAATAATATGATATTTATTGCTGTTATAACTACCATTATTATTACAGTGTATACTGAAAATTTAAATTCTGATAATATGATATAAACAAGAAATAGAATAAAAAGTGAAACTGTTGATATAGCATTGGATTTTCTCAAAAAATCCTCGTTTTTATTCCTTTGCTGCTGATACATGTTAATTGACCTATGATATAATATAAATTAATTATTAATATTATTCATTTGGATGTCAATTTGGATAAAACTTTATATATATGACTTATAATAACGTACAATGTCAGACGAAAATAAAAATTCAATAATGTACCTGATAGCATATCTGGTTCCGGTTTTAACAGGTATACTTGTTTATATCATGTATGGAAATGATAACAGGATGAAATTCCACGGTGTGCAGGCAATACTCCTCGGCATTGCGATATTCATAATTGATATTATTTCATATTTTTTGGTGCCTTTATTTTTACCACTATTATATATATTTGATCTGCTGATAGCTATTGTCTGGCTCTATGGCATCTATGTAGGGTACGAGGCGTCGATAAACAAGGATATTTTTATACCTTATATAGGTGATTATGCAGCAAATGTCACGGGATTTAAAAAATAATCGAATAATAAAAGTCAGTTACATAATTCATTTTGCAACAAATTCTGATTCAATGTAAATCACCTATATAGTTAAATACATGGCAAGGAAATCACTCATTGCAGTAATATATTTTTTAGACTGGTTTTTTCTTTAATTAAAATACCGATACCTTCTTATATCGTTACTTGATCCAAAGTTATTGGTTTGGGTATCATAAAAAACTTTATATAATAATACAAATTAATTATTTATGCCATCAAAATGCCATTTATATTCAATAACTGCAGAACATACAGACTGGAGCATACAAACTTCTATGTTGCCAGTAAAACTCTTTCATACTATTTTTCAACCTGATCTAAGGTATAATTATTATTCAACAGTACTTAAAATAGTTGGCGGTGAAAAATATATAAAAAAATTAGCATCAAATTTAAGGAATAATAATTCAATTTACAATCTTTCATTGCAGTATTATAACGGGAAATCTGAATACATAAAATTCAGCGGTAAGCTAAGTGAAACATTATATTATACCATCTTCAAAAATGGAATACTAGACTATTACTGTGAGGTTTTTGATGGGCTTGAAAACTGGTATTTTGTTGCACCAGAAGAGAAATTTGAGTATATATTAAAAGAATTCAATGAAAAGGCTTCGGTTATATCGCAAAAGTATGTTGATTCAAATATAGATTCAATAAAATCTAGGACGGTTTTATTATATGATATTACAGAAAAGGCAAGATCAATTTTAGTATATGCATTTAACCATGGTTATTTTAATATACCAAAGGATGTAAATGAAATTGAAATAGCGAGGCATTTTGATATTTCAATAAACATGGTAAATAAGTATCTAAGACTTGCTGAAAATAAAACATTTAAAAAATTATTTACCTAATTAATATGTTGGACCTATTCTATATATAGCGAAGTCATCCTGTTCATTTAATTCGGCCTTTGTTAATCTACCATTTGCAACGCTTACAAATAATTCCTTAAGTTTACCTGCGGCTTCATCAATGGTTTCCTCTCCCCTCATTATAGGGCTTGCATCAAAATCTATTAAATCATCCATTATCTTATATGTATCCTCATTTGCAGTAATTTTTATGACGGGGGTTATAATGTTACCTGTTGGTGTGCCCCTTCCTGTTGTGAACATAACTATATTGGCCCCACCGGCTACCTCACCAGACACAGATTCTACATCATATCCTGGTGTATTCATTAAATAATGCCCTCTTGCTTCTGGTCTTTCCCCATATTTTAATACTCCTGACACAGGAGCCGTACCAGATTTTTTAACTGCACCAAGTGATTTTTCCTCAATTGTTGTTAAACCACCCTCTATATTTCCAGGAGTGGGCTGTCCTTTCCTGAAATCAACTTTTGCCTCCATTTTTAATTTATTTTCAAAATTGTATACAGTCTCTAGGATTTGTTTCTGGATATCTTCATTCACAGCCCTTTTTGCATATAAATGTTCAGCACCGATAAATTCAGGTACCTCGCTGATAATTGTTGTACCCCCGTTGTTTACTATCCAGTCAGAGATCTTTCCAACTACAATGTTTGACGCTAGTCCACTTGTGTAATCTGACCCACCACATTCCAACCCAGCTGTGATATAGCTCATATCGGTTTCTTTCCTGGTTTGCTTTATAGCATCTTTAGCAATACTTTTTATTTTTTCTATTCCTTTTTCCATAGTTTTTTGGCCGCCATAATCCTGAATCTTTAAAAATTCAACAGGTTTTTCTGATGAAATGGTATCAGCTACATGGTTATAATCCACACTCTCACATCCTAGGCTCAGAACAAGCACACCGTATACATTTGGGTTTAAACCCATATTTATTAATGTCCTTGTTGTCTGCTCAAGGTCATCGCCAGTCTGGCCACATCCATATGGATTATGCAATACCTTTATCTTACCATCATCATTATTGTAGAATTTTGATGATTCCTTAGCTATCTTTTTAACCAGAAATTCTGAACATGTCACCGTTGGTATAATTAGTATATGATTTCTTGTTCCATATCCATCCTTCCTCTCATATCCATAAAATTTCTCTTCCATTAAGACACCTCTATTTTACCCCTTATACTGTCTATATTATGTGTATGAACATAATCTCCTTTTTTTATATCTTTTATAGCCATTCCAATTATTTCCCCATATTTTATTATATATTCACCTTTATTGATATTTATAAGTGCAATTTTATGTCCCCTTGGTATATCATCATTAGATATAATCTGGTCGTCCAAATTTAATCCTCTAAGCATAATTGTATCCCCCTTCTTTATATTATTTAAAACAGTGGCAACATTATCTTTTTTATCAATAATAAGTGCAATTTTACCACCCATTAATCCACCCATGTTTTGATTTTAATATCTTATTATAAGTTTTTGGTTTATATATCAACCTTAAAGTATAAATGCTTTTTTATTGATAATGTTACTATGGAAGGTAATGAGGAAAATGTAAATGACAATAAAAACAAGATAAAAAACTTAAAAAAATATAAAAGACGATACATAATGGGATTGTTTCTTTTTCTTATATTTATGATAACATATGCAGATAGAGAAAACATAGCAATAGCTTTCACTGCATTCAGTGGACCGTTAAACATAAACTTGGTAGAGTATGGAGTTTTAACTACAGCCTTTTTTATTACATATACGATCTTTCAAATACCCGGAGGTATGATGTCTGAAAGATTTGGGCCTAGAAAAATAATGACAGTGGCTGTTGCATGGTGGTCAACATTTACAATTATGACTGGAGCTTCTATTGATTATATAATGATGCTTTTATCAAGACTATTTTTTGGTGCAGGTGAGGCCCCAAGTTTTCCAACAGAGAGTAATATAACATCTAGATGGTTCAGGAAAGATGAAAGTAGTAAATCTGGCATGTTTACCATGGCAGGAACGTTTGCAGGCCCTATACTTGGTGTACTTCTGGCTACTTACATACTTGTTACAATTGGATGGCGTTATATATTTTATATTTTTGGTATAATGGGAATAATACTTATTGCTATTTATTTCATAGTAATTAGAGATAATCCTGAAGATACAAAATGGATATCAAAATCGGAATCTGAATATATAATTGAAAGTTTTTCAAATCAAAAGGAAAGAGGACATAATACCAAAGAAATAGCTCCATGGGGGAAATTATTGAAAAATGGTAGATTCTGGGCACTTGGAATAGCGCACTTTAGTTCTGATGCTGTTCTTTATGTCATGCTTACACTGTTGCCTATATACCTTGAAGAAGTTAGACATTTCTCTGCATCATCACTATACTTGATAGGAACGTTACCATGGATTATTGCCATCATAGCCGTAATACTTTCTGGATTATTTATGGATAGAGGCATTAAAAAAGGCCATAGCTTATTTGTTACACGGTCAATACCAATAATTATATCATCTATTTTATGTACTGTTTTTCTACTTTTAGGTGCTACAGCAGTTAACTCCACTTTAGCTGTTATATGGCTATCTTTAGGGCTTGCTATGATAGCACCCGAACAGGTAACAGCATGGTCAATCGGGGCTAATATAGGAGGTATTTTTTCTGGAACATATGGAGGATGGCTTAATTTTCTAGGTAATTTTTCAGGGATAACTGTACCATTAATAGCCACTATACTAGCTTCAAGAATAAACTGGACAGTCGCATTAAGCTTTGTGGCAATCATCCCTCTATTAATGGCAATATCATATGGCCTTATGAAACCTGATAAATCTTTTGCACCTGGTATTATACCTGACTATACACCACCTGCAGATATATTAAGCAAGAAATAATATTAAACTTTTTAAATTAATAGGGTAATATTTGGTGATTATTCTTAAATAAAAATATTTCCATTTTATGAGATATTTATAATTGCCTTCCTGTAATAATTAGGTTTCCCTCTTATATGGCATCCTTTAGGTTCTTATAGAATCTTTAATGATACATTAAGGAGGATGCCATATATAGAAAATAAGTCAAAATCCATGGAAAGGGAGGACCTTCAGGAACTTGTAAGGAATATATGGAATACAAGGAGCAATAAAACTGCAAATGAGTATATTAAAATAATAAACAGGTGGTTATATATAAAAATGAAAAACCGTTGAAATATTTTAAGGAATATGAAACATATACAGTTAAGACATGCACAGAGGAGGAAAAGAACAAATTATTAATGGAGGCATCCAGGGAGGGTGTTAGGGAGAGGGCAATATTTTACCTTTTATTTGGAACCGGAATAAGGCTCGGGGAGGCCGTAAATTTAAAATTAAAGGATGTAAAAAATGACAGGATATTTGTGACGGGAAAGGGACAAAAAGAAAGGGAGATATATTTACCAAAAGAGGTTAAAAATGCAATAGACGATTATTTAATTGAAAGGGTTCCTGGAAAAACATCATCCGACAAGGATTATTTATTCACAACCAAAATAGGCAAAAAAATGTCATATAATTATTTCAGGAAGATATGCAAGAGGGTTTCAATGAATTCCGGTGTAAAGTTCCATCCTCACATGGCAAGGCATACATATGCCACGGAATTGTTAAAAAAGGGTTTATCTGTATTTTATGTTGCAAGGTTATTAGGCCACGAGGATTTATCATCGACCCAGATTTACCTCCATGCATCTCAGGAGGATGCAATTTACGAGGTTTCAAAAATAAAATTATTTGAAAATGGCCAAAAACATGTGGATTTGGACGGTAAGGATAGGTTGGGATTTGAACCCAAGTAAATGGGATCTGCAGTCCCACGCATGACCTCTCTGCCACCTATCCAGTATTACCCTATTGCGTTTTTATATTTATTTTTTTTATTTGTTAGCGAAAGAAAAATAGTGATAAATTTAATATAAAAATTTATAAATAATGATATTATTATTAAAGCAGATGAGCAGGGTAGGAATTTATACTCATGATTTTAGATTTTACCATGACATTATAAGAGATTTAAAAAAATGGCATATACCCTTTTTTAGTATAACTGATTTATACAACATCCCAAAGGATATAAAGGTTATACTTAGTTCCAGCAGGGATACATTTAAACTCCCGAATCAGATAAAGGCCGATTCATCCATTGAAGCCATTAGGATGAGCCTTGCGACCCTTTTATTTAAGGATAAGTTTGAAAATGTTATCATAGGAATAGATCCAGGCCCCAGACCAGGTATAGCGGTGATGGCCGATAATGTTCTAATGGAGGCTTACGAGTGCCCGAATATTCAGATAATAAAAACAGAGGTTTTGAATATATCCAAAAGTTATATATATAAGTATATAACAATAAAAATTGGAAATGGCGATAGACCAAACCGTGATATGATAATAAAGGAATTAAAGAACATAGCACCGTTGATGATAGTTAATGAGGAAAATACAAGCACACCACATAAGATCCATGACAATGCCCTTTCTGCGGCCAGAATATCATTAATCGAGGATAAATATGATGTTACGAGGGTCCCAGAAAAATTCTCAAGGAAAAATGTTTATGAAAAGGAATTTATTACATTAAAATCATTAATTTCGTAATACCTTTATTTTGTGTTTTTCGTGGATTTTGATGTTTTTTTGCCGGCACGTTTCCATTTTGGAACCTTAACTGTATTCCTTCTGCCGGATATAACTATTAGAAATATTGCAAATGCAACTGTTACTGCAGCTATGTAGTATATCCAGTCATAGTTTGGTGGGTGGCCATTATAGAAATATACGCCCTTTGGAACACCTATATTGGGATTATTTGTGCTTATGGTAAGTAAATCCCTGCCTGGTGGCAATTCCGCTCTTGGCACAATAACAGATGCAGTGTAATTAGACTTTGCATTAATTTTACCTATCATGGATGTTTTAACAGTTATGCCATTTACCAGAAAATTAACGGTTATATTATATGCAGGTGCGGAAGCAGTATTTGTAAGCGTTGCATTTAGATGCACGGGCTGGCTAACGTTAATTGAAAAGTTTGTATATGCACTTTCCTTAGAATTACCATTAAATGCTGTGGCCTCAACATAAACATATATGTTTTCAGTTGTATTTGGCGCCACTATTGGTATTACAAAGTCAGGATTTGATGAGTTTTTATAATAGTCTGACGGTACAGTATTATCGCTATTATTTTGCACGCCAAAAAATGCATTAACTGAATAATTTGTAAAACCTGATGTTTCGTTTATATATATGTTAAAATTCTGGCTTTGGTAAACATATGTTGGGTAACTAATATTTTTAAATGATAGGGATGATGGGCTTTGTGATTTCTGGTTATTATTATTTCCATATGGGGCAACTAACAGTCCGGAGACAATCAAAATAATAACTATTGCAATGGCCAAAATTTTGAATTTCATTATTTCTTCCCCCTTCTAGATCTTACTGTTGATCCAATTAGACCTATAAGCATGGCCCCAAGTATAATCCCAATTCCAATATACAATGTGTCAACAGGGTTTTTTGTATAGTTATTTAAAACACCATGGCCAGATGAACCAACACCGCTGGCCGTAATGTTCTGGACTTCAGGCGATACGGTTGCATTATGCATTATTTTATCATCATAATAACTGTTTATATCTATTTTATCGTATGTTTGTATTTTAATTCCCGATGCGGGTTTTAAATACACATATAATGTCATATTTGTTTTTTCTGGTATGTTTATAGTTGTATAATTTTTGCCGTTTGCAAATGTTGCCATTATTTTATCTGTTTTATTAAGCACATTACTGTTTGAAATATTTACATTTACAGTTATATTTGTATTTCCTGTATTGTTGAGATAAAATGGAACAACGTAATATGATCCATTTATCATGGCATAATCAGTTCCATTTACAGGGTATAATGTATAATTATAAATCTTTTTAATGTCTGTATAGGTAATGTTGAATTCTGATGTGCCATTTAATATTATTGTATTATTATAAGGGTTTATATAATAGCCTGATGAATATGCTGATATACGGTATATACCTGACGGTAATGTTATATTTACTTCATTATTGGAGGTTAAATTATAATACCTGCCATTGGACCCTTCCAGTGTGACGTTAACATTGTTTAAGCTACTCAGATTTCCAATTAGATTAATATTTGCAGTGTAATTACCCTTAACCATATTATTTATTTCAGGAACCATGTTTAAGATTTTGGAATTATCCCATGATGTGGTATTATAATAACTGGTGTTATTGGCATATATTCCATTCTCTTTTTCACTTGCCTTAACTGTATAATTACCTGGCATTAAGCCTATACTCAACTCTCCATTTTTATCCGTATAATTGGTATAAATTTTATTTCCAGTTTTATTATAAACATCTATGGTAAAATTGGAAAGACCATAACCACCAGAATTTACAAAAACAGTGAGATTGTCCATATTCACAGTAAAATCCTTTGTAATGTTTTTGGCCACTTGGGGTGTAAACGATGTAAAGTTCGTATATGTAATTTTTGTGGAATTATTAGTTACGCTTACATTGTATGTATAATTCCTTAAATCTGTAACATTGTATTTCCCATTTGATATGTATACCTTTTGTGAGTATTTATGTGCTGAATTATTGAAATAAAGTACGCCACTTGTTATTTTCTGTGTTCCTGTTACATTTTTAACAGATACACTTCCACTTATATCATTATGCGTTATATTAAAACTGCCCAGATTTATTGTATATGGGTCTTCAGCCTCCTGCATTGTAACATTTACAGTTTTTTCCGCAATTATGTTTGAACCCTCAAGTGTATAATTGTTTATTGACCCTGTACTGAAGACCAGGGTATCATTTCCCGGCAGGCCAACAAGATTATATGTCCCTGAACTGTTTGTTGTAACAACCTCATGTGGTATTCCATACTGATCCAGAAGTGTTACATGTATCCCGGAGGCTGACCCGGAGTATCCAAGAATATTACCTGTTATATTTGCCCCGGGGAAGTACTCTATTATTGGGTCCTCCACATTATAAACATCGCTAATAGGTGGAAGCAGGTAAACGGTACCCTTATGTTCCTGCTTGTACTGGTATGCCTCCTGTATTGGTATGAACTGAAGGTCCTTTGTTGAATTTTTATACGGGCTCCATAATGAGGCATAATAAACAAGTTCAAAATGACTCATATTAAATGCAGGTTTAGCACTGGCACCCGTACCATAATTTATACCTGGTATGCCATTTACCTCACCCACATCTGATGGTGAGTATCCTATAAAGGCACGGTATATTGTGGAATTGTAAAATGCAGGTGCGTATGAAATATCGTATGTTATTACTGATGCACCCTGTGGCAGTTTATTAAGTGGATATGTACCGCTGCTTGTAACTGCAAATATATTATAGTAATTTGTTGGCACTATTTCTCCAAGGGCATCATATGTTGGGGTGTCTGTAAGATACGCAGGCGCATAGAATACGCCGGGATCAGAACCACTAAATGGGAATAAACCGTGGTCTATCTGTATATATGATATTTTGGATCCGGTATCCAATTCAAGTGTCGCATATGCATTAACAAGTTTATTTAATGAATATTTGCTTGCCAGCTCACCCATAATCAATGCATGATAAGCGTTGTCAGGATTTGTAACATTTACCTGATGCCCTCCATATGCAGGCTCTGAAAGTAGCTTGGTATAATTTGATGGTATTTTATTATCTATCCTTACAGTTTTATAAATGTATGTTATATTATTGGCCTCAGATGTGCCAAAATATGATTTTAATGTTGAATAAACAGTACTATTAAAATGCCCGCTGGTAAATGCACCTGGAGTTTCCAGATCGCGTGCTATAAATAATGCCACTATATCACTCTGATTCTGTGCTAAAAGGACCTGCCCTGCAGAAACATATCCCTGCTGAAAATCATCTGCCACAGCAGGATGTTTTCCCTGAAGGGCCTCCTGGAAACCATAATCCCACCATGATAAATATGCTGGCCTCTCATTTGCCGGTAAATTGGAATCCTGTGAAGCCAACCAGTTGAATGATTCTGATAATGGAGACGTTGAATTAACAACGCCAAAACCATAGTTACCAAAATAATCTGTTGAATTTGGTCTCAGAAATGACGGGATGGATGAATTTATATTACTATTATACTGTGACGCTGTATTGTCAGGCACCG
Source organism: Acidiplasma cupricumulans (assembly GCF_001402935.1). Lineage (NCBI taxonomy): Archaea > Methanobacteriati > Thermoplasmatota > Thermoplasmata > Thermoplasmatales > Ferroplasmaceae > Acidiplasma > Acidiplasma cupricumulans. Next base: position 24,527 of record NZ_LKBH01000296.1, read on the forward strand.
CTGCTGAAACTGCGCCCATTCCAGAAGGTATTATTAAAACAAGTATAACTATAACCACAAATGAGGCCTGCAACCATGTTATATTTGTTTTTATCCTCTTTCTCATTGAATTGTGTCTGGCCTTTGCCTGGTTTTCCCCTGCCTTTAAAAGGCCCTCAAAATAAATTAATGCCCCACCACCAAGAATGGCATATGCCGGTGCTGCTGTTATGTTAAATCTTGCAGCCTCAAAACTCATGAAAATTGAGAATATAGAAAATATTATAATTGAAAGCATCGCATCGCTTTTAGTTTTAATAAACTTATATAAAATGTATGGTATGCCTGCTATGCCAAGGAGAAATACACCTGGTCCAAAGCCTGCTATGTAGAATCCAAGCGGAGGTGCTGCAGCCTCGGCAATTGTTGAGTACAGCCTTGATTTGACAAAATAACCATCACCGGTAATTAATTCCTTTAGAATAACAGGATTAACCTTGGCTAAAATAAGAAGGCCAAGGGCACTTGCAATAATAATTGATGGTATTGTGATTATCCATGGTTTTCTACCAATAATATTAATTACAAAACCAAAACCTATTATAAGTATGCCCATAATAAGTGGCGGATAAAACCATGGCATAAGCATGTGGGTCATATCATAGTAATAATATCCAAACGGGAATGAAAAGGCTATGAAAAATATTGTTAAGTATGTTAGATACCCTGTTGGTCTTTTGGTAAATAAATTAAATATTAACTGTAATGCAACATAAATAAGTATTATAACTTCTATATATGGAAAACCCTGCCAGAAGTTGATCAATGCACCAAGAGATACAGCAGCCAGCAATGAATAAACTGTTGCCAGCTGATTTTCCATAAAATATTTTTTAATGGATGGGATATATGATTTAAAATCTGTCAGTCTATTTATAATATTATATTTTCCAGCAGTTTTCACAGCCATCTCAAAAAAGTAAATTGCAAGGAATGCAAATATGAGTTCTGGTGTATGTGCCCTGTCATCAGTAAGTATGCCGGCTGTAAGATTGCTTGGCATTATTGTGTACAGGAATGCAGCTATTAATCCGGCCTTTTTCCCAAATATTTCCTTGGTGATTAAATATACCGGAATTATTAATAAGGCTGCATAGAAGGCATCGGATTCTGAAAATGCAAAATATGCGGCCTTGCTGAGACCCACAAATGGAGAGAATATATATGATGCAAATACAACGCTCCACATATAAAATGGAGGCCTGTAATTGTATGTACCTACCGGATAGTTTATAATTTTTGTATAAATCAATTGCTTATGGTAGGTTAATATATAATTAATAACATAATAATTAAAGTACGGGTCGCTACCACCTGATGTGTTTAAGAATGGGTAATCAAAGGCAACCGGATAGGCAAAATAATTTGCCATAAAAAGGTAGATGGCAAGCAGTATAGCTAGAACTGGAAACTCGGGATGCTCTATAATCTTCTGTTTAATTTTATTTTTAATAGCCATAATCAGTATCCTCCAATCAAATCTTTATATAAAAATTTACTTATACACTTTATACCTTAAGATGTTCAAACTTTATTTTCTTGTAAATTGTATTTTTCATACGCTTAATATATATTATTGAAATTACAGAAATTAATAGATAAACCAAAACAGCATAATTTATTACAATGAAAAAACCCGTGTTGCTTATAAAGCTTATTATGAATGCAATTGTTAGCAATATTGAAGAAATCATTGGAATTATCATATTTTTTCTTCTGGCCTTATAAAGCGATATGTTTGATATTATATGAATAATTATATAAAAAAAGCTTATAACTCCTGCTATTATTACAAATGAGGTAAATGGCCCGGCAATGTATGTTGTTGATATTGATATTACTGATGTTATAATAAACATAATAAATAATAATTTTTTTTCACCCATATATTTATTAAAGCCAAAATCCGACTGAAATCTAGGGAACATGTGGACAAATGCATTAAGATAGGAAACGCTTAAATTGAAACCGCTTAAAATACCAAAAAATGAGAATATCATTAAAAAAATAGGTCCATATCTTTCTTTAATAAACGATACAATATAAAAGGAATTTATAGAATATTCCAAAATACCATGATTGCCAATGGCATATAAAAGAGAAAATGCGGATATTGTCATAATAATCCCTGAAATTGTAAATGAGATAAAAAGTGATTTTGGTGTGTTTCTCCTCGCATTGTTTGTTTTTTCAGATAAAAATATGCTTGAACCACCACCTGAAAATGCCAGAATTCCGAAAATTATTCCAAAGAAAAACTGGTTTAAATGGAAATTAATTTTATAATCGCCTATACTGTTTCTTCCTGTTAATATAAATATGATGCTTAAAAGTATTATAAATGATATTTCCAGAATGCCGGCAATAAATGTATATTTTATCGATTTTTTTATACCGCTTCCAACAGTTATGTAAACCAGTAATATAAATATTAAAATTAATATATAAATAAAATGATTGTTATTGAAATTATATATTGACAGTATATTTGAGGCAAAACCAGATATAAAGTTTGCTATGTTGGGAACCGTCAAAACAGAGTAACCAAAATAAATCAGGAAAATAAAAATTCCCCAATCCTTGCCAAGTATATGACCTACATAGGAATAATAACCTCCGTTGGTTATAAATAACCCGGATAATGAATATACCGTATATAATGTAAAATATGATAAAAGGAATGAGAATAATATAACAAATGGAAGCAGGGTTCCTGAATACACTGCAATAACAGAAAATAATGCTATAAAATCCAGCATGGGCCCTATTGATGTGAATGATTGCATTACAGCCTCTGGCAAATTAATATCTCCCATGGCACCATATTGATTTTTTATACATAAAGTTTCAATAAATTTAAATTTAAAAAAATAATTTTTATTAATGGATAAAGGTCTCAAAAAAATCATAATATCCGAACTTAAAAAAAGAAAATACAACGGTATGGCGCAGTATGAGATGGAAACCCTTTTTAATTTTTCAAAATCACATATCTCCGAAACACTGTCAGAGATGATTTCAAAAAATATAATCATCAAAAAAAATTGTGGAAAACTGATTAAAAAAATCTGGTTAAAGGCATATTATCCCGGGCATATAGAGAATTATATAAGAATTGGTATTTTAAAATCCTCAGAGTATGTAAAATTCCTCTCTGCGGCTTTTTCAGTTGCTGATTCCCTTAACTTAAATATACAGGTTATCTCCTTTAACAACACTGTCGATATGATGAATGCTATGGAGAATAATGCGCTTGAAATATCGCTATCTCCAGCAGTTTCCCAGATAATATATGCCATAACAAAGGATAATTATTTTATAATAGGCCCTGTTGCATCAGGTGGTTCATGCATATTCTCAAATGATAAATTTGATTCTGACCAGATAAAAACCTCTGACATATCTTCTATGATGCTATTATCCAGAAATTTCATGATGTTGAATAAATATAATAATATATCATTTTATAAAAATCCTAAAACTGGGATGTTAGATTTTTTAAAATTTAAATTCAGGTATATTGCTATATGGGAACCATTTGCCAGTTTTATAGAATGTAAAGGCAGAAAAAGGGAAAAAGATTACCATGATCTGCTAGACGACAGGCCATGCTGTCTTATTTCAGCAGGCAAAGAATTTTATTCCAAAAATAATCAAATTTTAGAATCCATAATGAATGCCTATAAATCCAATGAAAATATAGATGGGCGTGCAGTTAAAATTATAAGCAGGGAAACATCAATAGATTATGATAATGTAATAAAATCCCTTCATAGATATAATTACAGCATAAAATTTGGCATAGACCAGTTAAAGGATTATGCAAACAGCATGGGAATTTTATTGTCTGAAGAAAAAATAAAAAAAATTTTCAAAATGATGTGATCACAAACTAAGCATTTTTCCAATATCTATTTCAAAAAATGATACCGGTACACTCAAACCAAATCTTGTAATTATATCCGGATTTAATTCCCCAATAAGTCCAACATATTCATTGTTTATAAAAACCTGCCCCCCGCGTCCCGGTATTATTTCTCCTGTGCTGTACTGTTTTACTGTTAATTTATAATTATTTACACGTTTGTTTAAATAATTTATAACCTGAAAAATATCAGAATATGATGCCGTGGTGTTAACATAAACGGTGCATAAATGCGTGTGCTGAAAGGTATTATCAATAACCTCACCTATTTCAAAAATCTTAAATGGCAGCTTTCTCCTCTTGTTAATTACCAAAAAATCCATTATCCCAGGAAGCAGCCTATCCCTTACTACAGAAAAATCCAGGCTTTTTGGGTTCTGGACATAGACACCGCCATGGTATCCAAAGGATTCATAGAACGATTTTGAATTAATGACAAATGTTTTTATTTCCTGATAATTAATGGATGTCATTATTTCCCTGATGAGATCAAGATTTTCGTTTTCAGCATATGGATTTCCAATACCACATGTTTTTAGTTTTGTTTCCTTAATGTTATCATATCCATATGACTTTGCAATATCCTCAACAATATCGGCAGGCCCCATCACATCAATTCTGTTGCCTGGAACATTTATTTTATAACCATCTGCTGAGATTTCACAGCGATAGCCCATTTTCCTCAGCAGTATTATTGGGTCTTCTGGTATAAAACCCATTACATTTTTGATGTCCTTACTTTTTATTTTTATTTCCCTGAAATCAAAATTATGAAGCTCCTGCATTTTTTTAGTTCCCATGCCTGAATCACAGCTATAAATGCGGTAACCAAGGTATGACATTTCATAGGCTAAAAGGAAGAATGCATTTCTAACAGCATTATAATCGGTTCCTGTTATATCAAAAAAGAACCTTTCAGTATCCTCTGTTATTTTTGATTTTATGCCGTTAATTATAGGTGGCATTGACATTACATCATTTTCAGAATCCAATATTAAAGGAACCTTTGATTTATCCGGAAGCAGGCCTGAGAATTCTGTTCCCTTTTCATGATTTTTTATTATTTCATCTGCCGTACCAGTAAAACCATCGTATGTTGTAAACTTAATTTTATTAGAATCAATAATAGTATATTTAAAATTGGGCTTTATTTTATTAAGATCATGTATGCCTATGGCCACCTTTTTCCTTGATTTACCTATGGTCTCATGAAGCCTCTCCTGATATTCTATAATATGGCTGACATTTTTACCAATTTTACCACCCGAGGCCACAAAGGCAAGAACGTATGGCCTAACCTTTAATACATTATTGTCTGGTATTAATTTTATGTCGGATTGGCCAAGTATCCCCTTTATCCTAAAATTATTATCATAATAAATTTTCATATTTTCCTTAAGTGCAAAAAAGGAGAATAGATCAGGGCGGTCTGGATTAAATTCTATTCTGATCTCATTACCATCTTCCTCTATAGAATAGCCAATAATATTTGCATAATCAAAAAGCTTATTTTTATAAGTCTCCCCAAGAATGCTTAAAAGTTCATTTTCTGATTCCCTTATTACAACCATACTGCTTTGGAATACTAATATTTTATTTAATTTTTGGTTTTACTTTTTGCATATTCCCTTAAAATAAATCTTATTAAATCCTCAACTGAAACTGCATTTCCACTTTTAACCTCTTCCTCTAAAATTGAATAGATTTTTCCAGGTAATTTTACATCCACATCACTTACAGGATTTTCTTCATTCTTTTTTATGAAGTCATTTATAGCCTCCCTAATGGCATCTGAAATTGTGTCATATTTACCACGGTTAACTATATCCTGAAGTTTTTTTACCAGATCTTCGGAAACCCTAATTGTGATTCTGTAAGGAACAGCCATTGTGTAGATTAAATTAAGCCATAATATAAAGTTTTCCTAATTCCATGAATGGATTCTTAAAATGTTAATTTAATTTTCACAA
>NZ_LKBH01000297.1:0-10986 GCF_001402935.1 Acidiplasma cupricumulans
TATTACATATTTGATAAACCAGTATACGCCTTGATACCATATTTAGATGATATAATAATTAATGTACCGCCGTTTAAGGTAAAGTCAGAAAAAAGTCGTTTTTAGCCCTATTGTTTTTTATATGGTTAAATAACAGCGCCCAGGCCCCATAAATTTCACCTACTTTTTTATCAAAATATTTATATCGTTGAAAGTAATACAATGTATACCAATAAAACATGCACCTATTAATGTAATATTAATAGGGAAGGGCGAGGTTATTTTATAACCAATGATACCGGATAATACAAGCAAGATAGATTGTGTATCAAAACTGCTTGGGGGATGGTTTGGTTTGAGTACCGATGAAGGACGTGCCAAGCTGCGATAAGCCTTGGGGAGGCGCATGGAGCCATAGATCCAAGGATCTCCGAATGGGACTTCCTGTATTTTCACTCCGAAAGGAGAGGGAACCCCGGGAATTGAAACATCTTAGTACCGGGAGGAAAAGAAATCAATCGAGATACCGTGAGTAAAGGCGATCGAAAGCGGTAAAGGGCAAACCGAATCTTCTCTGAAAAGAGAAAGAGATGTGGAGTATGGACCTTTCCCAATGCCTACTCTAAGAATTTTAAAAAGCTGGAAAGCTTTGCCATAGAGGGTGATAGCCCCGTGAAAGTAATTAGAGAAGCTATGAGGAAAGGTATCCTGAGTACCATGCGTCGTTATTCGCGTGGGAATGCGGGTGGCATAAACATCCAACCCTAAATATAACTCAAGTCCGATAGCAAAGAAGTACCGTGAGGGAAAACTGAAAAGCAACCCGGAAGGGCTGTGAAAAGAGCCTGAAACCAAGCAGTGAAAACTTTATAGGGCATAAAAGGAATGATCTCGAAAGAGTGACCAGTGTTCTATAGTCCGTGTTGAAGAACGGGCCAGGGAGTTGCGATGGCTGGCAAGGTTAATTCTAAAAGAAGAAACCGTAGCGAAAGCGATTACTCGCACCGTAAGGGAGGAGTAGCGTAACAAATGCGTTTAGTCAGCTGTGGCAGACCCGAAGCCGCTCGATCTATACCTGAGCAGGTTGAAGCTTAGCGAAAGCTAGGTGGAGGACCGAACCAGTTCTGATGTGCAAATCGTTTGGATGACTTGGGTATAGGGGTTAAAGGCTAATCTAGAGTGGCAATAGCGGGTTCCCCCCAATACTACCCGCAGGTAGACCTCAGCGGAGATATCTTGTGAGGTAGAGCGACCGATTGGGTGGTTAGCAACCGAAAGGTTGCGCCACCTTGTCAAACTCCGAACTTGCAAGAATCGTAGATGCTGGGTGCTAGTGCATAGGGATAAGCTTTATGCACGTGACGGAAACAACCGAGACTAATGTTAAGGTCTCTAAAATTGACTAAGTGCGATTTAAAGAGGTTTATGACCCAAGACAGTGGGGAGGTTAGCTTAGAAGCAGCTATCCTTTAAAGAGTGCGTAACAGCTCACTCACCGAGGTTATATGCCTCCAAGATGGACGAGGCTAAAGTCAATTACCGATACATTAGACCACCGAAAGGTGATGTGGTAGGGGGGCGTGCTGTATGGATAGAAGTATCTTCGAGAGGAGGTATGGACCGTACAGTATCGTGGATCCTGGTAAAAGTAGCAGAATAGAGTGGTGAAAATCCACTCCGCCGAAAGGGCAAAGGTTCCTTGGCAATGTTCGTCAGCCGAGGGTTAGCCGATCCTAAGGTCACCCCTAACAGGAAGTGATCGAAAGGGAAACTGGTTAATATTCCAGTGCCTCAGGTGTTTTGCCATATATGTTAGCTTTGGGATAGCAGAAGTGTGCCTGTCTACACATTGGCATTAATAAGCGGATGGAGAGTTGTAATGACGAGAAGTCCGTGAAAAAATGTCGGTTCCCTTATGGGAATTTCTGCAAGTCCCGGAGTCCATGAAAAACTTATATGGGTCAAGCCTGAGTTCGTACCAAGAACCGACACAGGTGCCCCTAGATGAGAAGTCTAAGGCGTTTGGGAATAATGGATGTGAGGGAACTCGGCCAAATAGTCCCGTATCTTAGGTAGAAGGGATGCCTATCCAGAAAGAGGATAGGTCGCAGTGGCAAGGGGACCCCGACTGTTTACCAAAAACACAGACCACTGCTAGTTCGTAAGGATGTGTATAGTGGTCGAAACCTGCCCAGTGTTGGTACCTGAAAGCTCCGTTCAAGGAGAAGAAGGGCCAATAAACGGCGGGGGTAACTATGACCCTCTCAAGGTAGCGTAATACCTAGCCGCTTAATTGGCGGCTCGCATGAAGGTTCAACGAGAGTCCCACTGTCCCCACATTCAGCCCCGTGAAATTAATGTACTGGTGCACAATCCAGTCTCTCCCACATGAAAGCGAAGTCCCCGTGGAGCTTTACTGCAGCCTGTAGCTGTGACGCGACTCTCAATGCGTAGGGTAGGAAGGAGTCTTAGAAGTTCCGGTTGTGGCCGGAATGGAGACGACGATGAAACACTTCCCTTTGAAAGTTGCGTCACTAACCTTAAAAAAGGGACAACTATTGGTAGGCAGTTTGGGTGGGGCGCCACGCCTCTAACAAGACAACAGAGGCCTCCAAAGATTAGCTCAGGAGGGTCAGAAATCCTCCGTAGAGTATAAAGGCAAAAGCTAGTTTGACTGTGTTCCAGCCAATAGGGAACGCAGATGCGAAAGCAGGGCTTAGCGAACCACCTTGTCCCCTCTTTATGAGGGCAGGTGATAAGAGAGAAGTTACCCCAGGGATAACTGAGTTGTCCTCGGCAAGAGTACACATCGACCCGAGGGTTTGCTACTTCGATGTCGTCTGTTCCTATCCTGGTGCTGCATAAGACACCAAGGGTGGGGCTGTTCGCCCATTAAAAGGGATCCTGAGATGGGTTCACTACGTCGCGAGACAGTAGGGTTGCTTCTCTGTGGGAGTGCACAACGTCTGAAGGGAAGGAGCCTTTAGTACGAGAGGAACGGGGGTTCGTGGCCTCTAGTTTATCGGTTGTCCGACAGGGCAGTTGCCGAGTAGCCACGCCATACGCGAATAAAAGCTGAAAGCATCTAAGCTTGAAGTCGCCCCTGAAAATAGACGTTGTTTGAGACCACTCTTAAAAGAAGAGGTTGATAGAGCCGGGATATAAGTATCAAGCTTTTGCGAGATATTAAGTCCACGGCCACTAATAGGTCGAAAACACAATCTATGCTAATTGATTATCCGGTATACCCGCCATTTATTATTGGTCTTTATTTTTTAAAATTTTAATTAATACACTTAATTTATATTTAAATTAAATTTTGTTTTAACGTCATTTAAATATGGAAATGATGGAAATGCACCGTACTCTGTCACAGATAGTGCTGCCGCCATATTTGCTATTTCAATACTTTTATTTACATCAGATGTTTTTGTTAACATTGCAGCAAATGCACCGTTGAAGCAGTCTCCAGCACCTGTTGTATCCCTTGCATTAACGGTGCTCGGCTTAAAATATCTTATTTCATTTCCATTATTTAACAATGAACCATATGACCCGAGCTTTATTATTATGTTTGTTTGATATTTCTTGTATAATATTTCAGAGGCCTTAAATGCATCCTCCCTGGAATTTATATGCATACCTGATAGCTTTGATGCCTCAACCTCATTTGGTGTTATATAATCACTCCCTGAAAGAACAAAATCGTTTATCTCATTAATAGGGCTTGGATCTGTTATTATTAAATTATTACGACCATATGTTTTAATTACATACTCAATTGTATCCATTGGTATCTCCTGCTGAAGCATTATTATTGAATTATCTATTTTAATATCCTTTAAATCTTCCTCCCTTAAATCATTGTTTGCACCGGAAAATACAGATATCATATTTTTTCCATTTTTATCAACATTTATAAATGCCATTCCGGTTTTCTGGCCATACATTATAATTGAATTAAGATTTTCCTTACCTATAAAATCCTTAATAAGGCTGCCAAAATAGTCATTGCCTATTTTTCCAATGAGTGTTGTATTGGCACCCATGCGTGCAGATGAAATTGCCTGATTTGCACCCTTCCCACCCGGATAAACATAAAAACTGCCAGCCTTAATTGTCTCTCCTGGCTCAGGAAGGTGATCAGACAGCATCAAAATGTCAACATTTATACTACCTATAACGAATACCCTGTTCATCTTTCTAAATAATTAATATAAATAAATGCTTTATTATATACTATAATAAAACCCATTTTAGGAATAAAAAGAAAATATTTTTACTTACACTATATATACCCCATAAATGTATGATGAAACATGTGTCTTTTGCAGGGAAATCATTAGAAACGGTAAGGCTGCCTTTGTTTATGAGGATGAATATGTTCTTGCATTTATGGACAATGCACCAATTGAGGAGGGGCATGTTTTGGTAATTCCAAGGGAACATTATGAGAATATTTTTGATATAGATAAAGAGATATATATAAAAATACAATTAACTGTAAAGAAAATAGCAATAGCAATAAAAAATGCATTGAAATGTGATGGTATAAACATAGGTCAGAATAATGGCAGGGTTGCCAATCAGGTTGTAATGCATTACCATACACACATAATACCAAGGTATTACAGAAAGCGTATAAACTGGGAGAGGGAGGTAGTGGACATGGCGGATCTGGAGATAATAGCAGAGAAAATAAGATCCGCCCTAAAGGAGGTAAAAATATGAAAAGTTTAGAGGAATTATATAAAAGGGCCATAGAATTAAAGAATAAGGGCATGTCCGATAAGGAAATCTCAACAGAATTGCATTTATCGGTTAATACAATATCATGGTTGCTCAGTAAAAACATTGGAGAGACCAAGATACAGGATGTTAAAATTGGATGGCGCAGCATAGGTGTTTACGGAAGCAGAATAGGCCATATAGCCGAAATAATGGCCGATATAATAAGTGAGGAGATTAACATAGATGATTTAGACTCAGTGCTTGGTATCACAATTAATGGCATCCCATTTGCAACATTTGTTTCAGACATTCTTGGAAAGGAATTAATGGTTTACAGGCCGCATCCATCCGGCAAGGAGGGTTTATTCAGCAGCAATTTCGCCGGTGTTAAGGGCAAAAAAATTGTTGTAATAGATGATGTTATAAGCACCGGGGAAACAATGAAAAATACAATAAACGATATAAAAAATCAGGGTGGCCAGGTGCTTTTATGCGTGGTTCTTGTCTCAAAGCTAAATATTGATGAAATCTCAGGAACAAGAATAAGGTCAGTAATAAGAACTACAATGGTGGGATAAAATTGTACTGGGCAGACTCAGTTGTTAGCAATTTAACCGGAGATCAGCTGGTATCAACAGGTATTTCCCCCTCGGGCCCAATACACGTTGGAAACATGAGGGAAATAATAACCGGGGATATTTTATATAAAGCATCACTGGACAGGGGCCTGAAATCAAGGTTTATATATTTATGCGATGACCTTGATCCCCTGAGAAAGGTTTATCCATTTCTTGATTCATCCTATGCAAAGTATGTTGGGGTTCCATTAAGCTATATACCATCACCTGATGGAAATGGAAAGTATTCAGATTATTTCCTTAAACCCTTCCTTGAAACACTGCAGAAAATTAATGTTAATGTTGAGGTCATAAGCACTACAGGCCTTTATAAGACAGGAAAGCTTGCAGATGCCATAGATACTGCCATAAAAAACAGGGAAACTATAAGAAAAATAATGCATGAAATAGCAGGTTATGACCTTGATGAATCATGGTATCCATATGAGCCCAGATGTTCAAAATGTGGAAAAATAAACTCATCACACGTTATTTCCTACGAATATCCATATGTCCATTATAAATGCGAGTACTGTGGAAATGAGGGCACATCAGATATACGGACAGACGATGGCAAAATGCCATGGCGCGTTGAATGGCCTGCAAAATGGTACTCACTTGGTGTAACAATAGAGCCTTTTGGCAAGGATCATGCTGCAGCAGGCGGATCATACGATACAGGAAAGGAGATCGCCAGGCAGGTATTTCATATTAATCCACCTGTACCACTTATGTATGAACGCATACTATTAAAGGGCGTTGGGGTCATGCACTCATCCACCGGAATATCAATACCAGCCTCTGAGGTCGTAAAATTCGCTCCTCCTGAGATACTAAGATTTTTAATAGCCAAAAATGACCCCTCAAGGCACATAGATTTTGATCCCGGCCTTGGCCTCTTAAATCTCATAGACGATTATGAAAAAATAGAGAATGCCTATTTTGGTCTTGAAAAACCAAACAATGAGAATTACAAAAGGATATATGAAATGTCTAGAATTAAGATTTTAAACGCACCTGAGAAAATTAACTTCAGGCATATAGTTAACCTAATACAGATATATAAGGACGATACAAGCCTTCTTGAGGCACTCAGGCGCAGCGGTTATAATAAAGAATATATCGATCAGGCCCTGCGCGATGAAATAGAAACAGCAAAATACTGGCTGGATAAATACGCACCTGATAATATAAAATTTTCACTATCCACTAAACATATTGACCTTTCAGAAAAGGAAAAAACAATACTTTCTGAGTTTCTAAACAGTGTTTCTGGAATTGAATGGACATCTGAAAATATACACAATGTAATATACGATATTATAGGAAGAAATAAAATACCGCCCAAGGATGGCTTTTCACTGTTTTACCGTGTCTTTATAGATCGCGAGCGCGGTCCAAGGCTTGGTTATTTTCTTGCCAATCTTGACAGAAACTATGTTATATCTAGAATAAAAGACCTTTTGTGATTTTATTATAATAATTAAGAATATTTATTAATTCATTATGATTTTATGGCCAATGATAGTTATAAACCCTGATCCACTTGATTTATCATATGTGCCTGACCGAATGTTCTTCAGGGATGATCATATAAAAGCAATAACATCAGCATTAATACAGCCATCAAAAAGTAAAATATCCACAAACATGGTGATTTATGGCCCATCAGGAACTGGAAAAACATCAACAATAAAATTTATAATGAAATCCACTCCGTCATTAATCTATGAAAATGCTGCATCCTACCAGAATGTCAGGCAGCTGCTTGAGCACGTTCTGTTGAGGCTTGGTAGGCCAACAGCATATAAGGGTATGTCATATAATGATATATTTTACCTTATGAAATCATCCAGCTATGCCAGTAATGGTATTATACTCGCAATAGACGAGGCATCCGGCCTCATTAGAAATGATCGTGATGGCATATACAACCTTTTAAGATCAAAGGAAATTTATAATATAAATCTTAGCATAATTATTATATCCATGGAAAACCCAGTATTATACCTTGAGAGGCGCTATGGTACGGTTATTGAGCTCCCATTCAATAAATATACAAAACCTGAGATATTAGACATTATAAGGGATAGATCAGTTAAATCCCTAGTTCCCGGGTCATGCAGCATTGAAATACTTGATTTTATCTCTGAAATTTCATCGAAATTTGGAAGTGCAAGATATGCAATTGAGCTTCTTCAGAAGGCAGCATATATGGCAGAATACAGATCCTCAACAATAATAAGTGCGGACGACGTTCGTTTTGCGGTATCAATAATAAATCCATATATTACAGAGAGCAGGCTTTCCATGCTTGGAAAAAAGGATTTAATTGTTTTATTATCAATATGCAACCTTCTTGAGAAATCGCAGTTTACAAACATAGAAAGAATTAAAAAGGAAACTGCGGTTAACAGTGAAATATACAATATTAAGATAGGCAAATCAATAATTTACAGTATAATTAAAAAACTGGAAGAACTTGATATTATTTCATCAAGGCTGGTAAGCCATGGCAATAAATCAGGCGTTGTTAAGAATATTACAGTGACTGATGCACCTGTATCAATGCTTTCAAAAAAAATTGAGGATCTACTTTCCAGAATTTAAAAGTATAAAATCAATCGGTTTAAATGATCTTATAAGCATCCTTTTATAATAATCCCTGTCAATGTTTTCTGCATCCGGTCTTATTATACCGTGCCTTTTATCAATAATTATTCCATCAACCGACATGCCCGGGTAAATATTAATATGGCCATCAAGATATTTCATAAGGTAATATGTTCCATTTCTTACTTTGTATTCATTAATATGCCTGCTTATGGTAAATTTTATTTTAAAGTCATCAACTTTAAAACTGCTAATTTTATTTAAATAATACCTTTTAATTTTATCGATTTTTTCCCTTCTAAAACTTATTTGTTCAAAATCGCATTTAATTTCATTTAATGCATTTTCCTGAAATTTTTTTATAAACTCTGGTATATTTTTCCTTCTCATCTCTATGCCCCTTACCTTAAATGTGCCATCATATTTATAACCAATATAGCTGTTTGCCGATCCAATGCCATTATTCTTTGGCAAAAATGCTATCCATTTATAATGTGAATCTATAACTATTGGTATTCTTGTCCTCTCATAGATTTCATTGATGGTCTTTTGTATGTCCCCATCTCCATAAATCCACATAGAATCCACAACACCGTGTATAAAATTAAATCCATTTTTTTCAGCAATTCTAATGGAATTCATAATTATACTGCGCCCAATTGATGTTATTTTTTCATGAACATCTATCCTTCCAAATTTTGCATTTTTATATCCAGTGTATCCAAACGAATTTAAAAGTAGAGATTTTAAGGCCATATCCCTTTTCATATATATATCTGACCTTTCCCTTATGCCTTTATAAAACAACCTTGTTTCAAGCAATCTTCTTAGAAACATTGCCAGATGCCCCATGCCAGCTGAAGAAAGATTTTCCGGAGATAAATTATAATTTACCATTATACTAGGATACATGGAGGAAAAGTCAATTTCATAAACATTTTTATAAATTCCAGGGTCAGGTGTAAAAACAATACCACCAGAATCAGCCTCAAAAAATTCACCCGGTGTTTTTGGTTTTTCATAATCAGTCTTCCTGAACGGTATAAGGATTTTCCTTTGCAACGCCTCCTTTTCCTCTATAGATGAAACAACAGTTCCAGGAGTTACCACCGATACTGTTTCAGGCGGAAGCAGGGACAGTCTGGAAAGTTCTACTATTCCTGTTATCCCAGATTCCTGAAATATAAACGAATTTGAATCTATGCATATCTTATTATTTATTGAGATTGTTTTTGGCATGTATGAGTGCCTGCCATACGATTCAAAACTTCTGGCCCTGTGGGTCTTATATTCAATAGCGTAGCCATGCTTAAACATGTTATTTAATAATATTGAGAATTCCCCATAATAGTTGTTATAGATTATTATTAAACCATCATCTATGGCATTGTATAACTCCTCGTATATGTTTTTTTCGTATTTTTTCCCATTTATTGTAATATAGGATACATCATTATTTTTGATAAAGGCATAAATTTCAGCAGTTTTGATATCCGGATCATAATCGTATAAGGATCTTATTTTAAAAAACGATAGCCTGTTTAACGCCATAAACCTTAAAACAGGATTTATATCAGCATTGTATATTTTAATTTTATACCCAAAGGAATTCTCTATTTTTTTCGCAATATAATTAATCTGTGATGGCCTCATGAATATTTTGATTCCATCTAAATATCCATATATGTCCCGCATTTTTGTATGCTCATAAACAAGGTTTGAAAAGTCAAGGCTCCTCTCAAGCATGGACATATCATAATAATTGCCTGAAACAAAAATCCATGAATGATTTTTTATCTGTCTTTTTGTAATTTTATTTCCTGAAAGATACCAGAGATTTATGTAATCAGAACCAGTGGCGTTTACTATTATCTCCATTTTCAACCGCCTCTTTATAAATCTCAATCAAAATGGAGAAAAAAAATTGGTCTCTGTTCTCTATCTCATTTGAATGCTTTTCTGCGAATGATAGTATTTTCTTCAATACTATTATATCCTCACGCCTCATATGGCCGGACATTAACAATATATCATTCTCAAGGTATTTTATATATTCTCTTGATGACATTGTATTCCTTCCCATTATTGGATCATCTCACAGTTTAGTGTTTCAGGGCCAGCAAGGTTGATAACAATGTCATTACCATAAGCAACCATTCTTCTAATAAGATCAGAAACCACTGAAAGCTCCATTGTATCCCATGATTCCAGGGTTATGGTTGATATTACAATTAAAAAAGATCCCTCATGGCTGTTTATAAGTATATTCTCAAGCTGGTATGGTGTTAATATTCTCTGTATTTTTACATCATAATTTAAAACGGTTTTATCAAGAATAATCCCATCGGAAATAAGTATTTTTCCAATTTTATATCTGCTTAGCAGTGAGTTTATACTGCTCCTATCTGTTTTTATTATCCTTAAAAAACCCATACATTTTAATATAAATCCAGCAAAAAAATATTTTTATAACTATTAAAAAATGAGAAAATGAGTTATTTAATATACGCCTTTTTAATGATAACGTCCTGCAGTGGTCTGTCATTTCTGTCTGTTTTAACCCTGCTTATCTTATCAACAACATCCATACCCTTTACAACCCTTCCAAATACTGGATGCATTTTATCCAGATAATTGTTATTTACTGTGTTTATAAAAAACTGGCTTCCCCCTGTGTTTGGCCCCGCATTTGCCATTGCAATTGTTCCCCTATCGTTTCTATTATTTTTTGTGAATTCATCCTTTATTGTATAGCCTGGACCACCCATTCCAGTTCCTGTGGGGTCGCCACCCTGAATCATAAAATCTGCTATTACCCTGTGAAAAATGGTGTTGTTATAAAATCCCTTCTCAACAAGTTTTTTAAAATTGCCTGCTGTTATGGGCATATCATTATCAAATAGTTCTATTTCTATATCACCCATTGTTGTACTTAATATTACATTTGTCATGCTTCATAATAATGTATGGAATAATATACTTTTTTATTTAAATTACCGGATATCCATAATAGTAATAATCTATTAATAGTGATATCAAATATTAA
>NZ_LKBH01000298.1:0-10580 GCF_001402935.1 Acidiplasma cupricumulans
AAATATTTAAATAGTTTTATCTCTTTATTAATATGCACCTATGAAGACATTAATTTTAAACATCGACCGGGATAACGATTACGGTATGAAGGCCGGTATTACCGGACCGATTATTGGATATAATAACTGTTACAGGGCAGCCACTGCCCTGATAACAAAGGACCCCGAAGATTCTGATTCAAACGCACTTTTTGGTGCACTAAAACATTACCAGGAATTAAAGGATAAGGGAGAAAATGTGGAAATAGCACTAATCACCGGTGATAGTGACGTTGGGGAAAAATCAGATGAGATTCTGAGCCTTCAGCTTGATGAGGTATTAAACATGGAACATTATGATGATTTAATCCTCATTTCTGACGGTGCCGAGGATGATTATATAACACCAATAATAGCATCACGAATTAAGATAAGGTATGTTAAGCATATTATAGTAAGGCATAATGAAAATATTGAATCCACATATTATTATATTGTTAAAGCCTTTAAGGATAAAAAAGTTTCAAGGAAGTTCACCGTGCCTGTTGGTCTGCTTTTACTCAGCTATGGTATTGCACTGCTAATATTTACTGTATATTCCATGATAATAAGCAGGTCATATGTTATTATACCATCAAGCGGTGCAATTATGCTTGTTACAATAGTTATAGGTTCCTATTTTATTTTAAAGGATGCGGATATAAGGCCAAAAATTGTAACAGTATTAAGCGCTTTAAAGGAATATTCAGAAGAAACAAAGATATCCATGCTATCATATGTGGTGTCCTTCTTTATAATAATTATAGGCATTGCATATACATATGAGCAGACACTTAAAACAGTACCATTGTTAAATAAAATTCTGGTTTTTCTGGCAATAATTTCATGGTGGGTTTACGGGTCTTACCTATCAAGATCATTATTTGAGGCCTTTGATATATCATTTATTAGCAAGGCTGGAAGGCTCTCAAAAATATGGTACGGCGTATCATTTTCAATAGCCCTAGAGTTAATTACCTACGGAATGATAAATTATATAAGATATGTTGTGGGCTTTATAAAATTTTCATCTTTTATGATCTACTTTGTCTATCTGATAGCCGGGATTATTATGGCCCTCGTCACAGCAGTAATACATAAGTACCGTTCAACAATAAAATCAAAGCAAAAATCATTATTTGGTGTAAAATGAATTTAATACAATGGTTAAAAATATATGAGGATATAACAGACTCATTGGGGATAAACCGCAATGAAGATTTAATATCATCATTTATTCTTTCAAATTATATTAACAGCAATGAAAATTTTTTAAAAAAATACCATGGTAAAAATTTCTTTATAGTAGGAAATGGAAAAAACATGCCTGATGGATTAAATTCAATATCTGGCGGTGTGGTTATTGTTGCCGATTCAGCAGTAACAAGATTCCATGAATATGCATCAATTAAGCCCGATATAATTGTTACAGACCTGGATGGTGACATTAATTTAATTCATAATTATTATAAAAATGGTACTGATTTAATAATACATGCTCATGGGGATAATATTAATAAAATACTCAAGTATTCATCGAAATTCCCAAGGGCAATGGGAACCACACAGAACATACCCATAAAAAACATAAAAAATTATTTTGGATTTACTGATGGGGACAGGTCAGCATTTCTTGCAAAGTATCTTAATGCTTCCAGTATAATATTGATTGGATTCTGTTTCAAAGAGGTTACCATAAAGCCATACTATGACGAAAATTCCATAGCATTTAAGAAAAAAAAGTTATTTTGGGCAAGGAAACTTCTTGAAATACTTGCCAGCGAAAGGCATAAAAAATTCATTGAATCAAGTGTGATTGAGATTTAGTTTTTTGTAATTATTTTGCCATCCCTGTATATAACAGGATAATTATACATATCAACCTTTATTGAATAGTCTATATCATGACCCGCACCCATAATCTTTAATCTTTTTGCTCCATGACTGTTTATAATTTTATTTATATAATCATCAATATTTACCTCATTTCCCTCAAGCCTGCTTTTAAGCATTTCTGCATAAATATAATCCTCATCAGATTTACCATCCGGTCTGTTAGATACCACAAGGGAAATATTTTCATTATCTTTAATGGCATTATAGGTTGCCGTTAAATTTATAAATGAAGAAATATATATATCTCCAGGATATTTGATAAGCTTGAATAGCACCTTAATACCGTTTGTTGATGTAAATAAGACTATTTTTCCAGAAAGGTCAGCATTCATAATGGAGTATGGTGAATTTTCAAAATTAAACCCGGGTATTTTTAATCCAAATCTTTCCCCACTGGTAATATAATCCTGATTCTTATTTTTTAATTTTCTTGTCTCTGTTATGGTTCTTACCGGAATTACATATTTTGCACCACGGTATAAAATTAATGGAATTGTCGTTGTAGATCTAAAAATATCTATCAGAACTTTTGTTGAACCGTCAAAAATTTTTTCTTTTCGCCCATCAACTATATTTACATTCATCTGTATTGTATAATATATAAATATAAGTTATTTTTTATAGGAGCATAAATTTTCAAAAACTATTATGTAATTTTTATAATTGTTAAACATTTTAAAAAAGAAAAATATTAAAAATATGTTTATAATATGGTATAATCAAAAGGTGTAACATATGGTTGCTGTTAAAACAATGGTTGAGGGAGGTAAAGCCACAACTGGCCCGCCTCTTGGTCCGGCCCTTGGACCTCTTGGGCTCAATCTCGGACAGGTTGTTAAGGATATAAACGAGAAGACAAAATCCTTCGCGGGGATGCAGGTGCCTGTAACCGTAAATGTTATAGACCCCACCACAAAAAAATATGAGATAATAGTGGGTGTGCCCCCAACATCCGCCCTCCTAAAGAAGGAGGTCGGAATAGAAAAGGGATCAGGAAATGTAAAGGAAAAAATAGCTGGCAATGCGACACTTGAACAGATAAAAAATGTTGCAAAGGCCAAGAAACCATCATTACTTTCATACAATATGAAAGGAGCTGTTCTGGAGGTTTTGGGAACTGCTGTTTCCCTTGGAATAACAGTGGAGGGGCAGAGCCCAAAAGAGATACAGAAAAAAATAAAGAACGGCGAAATAGAAATAGGTGAATAATAATGGCCGGTGGAGTAATTAAAAGCATACAGGAAGCAAAACAGGGAAAGGAAAGAAAATTTAAGGAAAGCCTTGAGCTTGCCTTTAATCTAAAGGATGTTGATATGTCGGACCCCAAAAACAGAATCAATGAGGAAATAATACTTCCCGGGGGTCGTGGCAAGGATATTAAGGTTGCGCTCATAGCCAGTGATGAAATGAGGCTAAAGGCACAAAATGCCGATTATAAATACAGTCTTGAGGATTTAAATAATTTTATAGACGATAAAAAGGCATTTAAAAAGCTTGTAAATAAAATAGACTTCTTTGTGGCTGAATCTACAATGATGGGGTCTATTGGTAAAAGTCTTGGTATAATACTGGGACCCAGGGGTAAGATGCCAAAACCCGTGCCTCCAGGCCAGGACCCAACACAGTTGATAGAAAATCTTAAAAAAAGTGTAAGGGCGCGCAGCAGGGACAAAAGGACTTTCCATGTTCCCATAGGCGTTAAGGATATGCCAGACGATGTGATTTCCCAGAATTTGAATGCAGTTGTTAAAAGGGTTATATCACATCTTGAGAAGGGAAAAAGCAATCTTGCGTCTGTGTACATAAAATCTACCATGGGCAAGGCTGTAAACATAGATTTGGGTGATATAGAATGAGCGAGCCAGCAAAATGGAAGGTTGAATTGGTAGATTCGATTACCAACGAAATAAACAACAGCCCGGTTGCAGCTGTTGTTAGCATAAAGGGCTTAAGAAACAAGGAATTCCAGAAGATCAGAAACGATCTGAGGTCAGATGCACATATTAAGGTCATGCGTGCAAGGCTCCTGCAGAGGGCCTTTAAAAATAGCAATAAAAAAAGCATAGGGAACATGGCAGAATTTGCCAACGGACAGGTTGCACTTTTAACAACAAAGGAAACACCAAAATCAATATATGACATACTAGAATCAAAAAGAACAAAGGCAGCAGCCAGAGGCGGTGAAATAGCAGAGGATGATATAATAATAGAGCCAAAGGAAACAAATTTTCCACCAGGCCCAATGATAACTGTATTTCAGAAGGCAGGTATACCAGCAGGTATTGAAAAGGGTAAGATTGTAATAAAAAGTGAGGTAAAACTCGTAAAGAAGGGAGAGGTCATAACAAAGGATAAGGCACAGATACTTGAAAAACTTGAAATACTCCCTGTTACAGTTGGACTTGACCTTCTCTCTGCATATGAGGATGGCATTATATTCACAAGGGATGTGCTATCAATTACCGTTGAGAGCATAATGGCAGATCTTTCAAAGGCATTCTTCGGTGCAAAAAATATTGCAATGGAAATTAAATATCTCGTACCGGAAACTGTTAAAGAATTTATTTCAAAGGCATATCTGGAGGCACAGGAACTTGCATTAACCACAAACTTTGTGGACGAAAAGAACATTGAAATCTTTATAAGGAAGGCTGCAATAAATGCTGGCGCAATTAATGCGTTAACAAATAAAGATTTAAATAATGAAAACATAGAGGATAAAAAGGAAGAAAAGAAAGAAGAAAGCAAGGAGGAAAAATCTGAAGATGATGCAGCTTCAGGACTCGGAGCTTTATTTGGATAAGGAGGTAGTTTGAATGGAATATATATATGGAGCATTGTTACTCCACACAGCTGGAAAAGAAATAGATGAGGAGAACTTGAAGAAGGTACTCGAAGGCGCAGGAGTTACTGCTGATGAGGCAAGATTAAAATCTCTTCTTGAAAGCATGAAAAATGTGAATATAGATGAGGTTCTTAAAAATGCAGCAGCAGCTCCAGTAGCCGCAGCAGCACCTGCACCGGCAGCATCTGAGAAGAAGGAAGAGAAGAAAGAGGAGAAAAAGAAGGAAGAAAAGAAAGAGGAAGCAGAATCAGATGCAATGGCTGGACTAAGCTCTCTGTTTGGATAAATATATAAATGAATTAATATGAATTTAAATAATTTTTTTTGGTTATTAATAAAATATATTATACCACTTGCAATTTTAATTTACTCTCTTATAAGGTTTAACTCATTTTTACTGCTTATATCAATAATATGGCTGATTTCCTCCATTGGGGTAACAATAATGGATGCTGATATAAAAAATAATTTTATTTCCGATTAAATATAACAAATATAAAAATTATATTAGATTCAATTCTTTGAGTTTATCATAAACCTCTTTTGCATGGTCCTTTGGTGTAACCTTTGGAAATACATATACTATTTTTCCCTTATTTATTATATAGGTCACACGCTTTGCGGTTGACAGCCCAAGAACTCCGTAATCCTTAACTATTTTCTTTTCCTTATCTGAAACAAGTGTAAAATTTAATCCTTGCTTTTCCTGAAACCTTTTATGCGATTCTGGTGAATCGACGCTGACACCAAGAACCGTCACGCCATTTTCATTAAAAAGGTCTATATTATCTCTGAAATTCTTTGCCTCCACGGTGCATCCTGGGGTGTTATCCTTTGGATAAAAATAAAGAACCACCGTCTTATCGGCAAAATCGCTCAATTTTACCCTGTTCCCATCCTGATCTGTGGCCTCAAAATCCGGTGCAGTATCGCCAACATTTAATAATTCCATGATTATATATAATTAATAAATTAATAATATTTTTGTATTTTTTTAAAATAATTTCATGATCTGATCATTCATATAATGTATTATTTTAACAGCCTCTCCCTTTTTATTCCTCATTATATTTTCACCATCATCCATTGCAATTCCCAGTGCAATATAATAACCCTTACTGCTTTTTATATAAACTGTATCCCCTTTTTTAATATTAATATCCATATCTATAATGCCGGGTGCGAATAGGTTTGAACCATTATTTATATGGGGTTCTGCCCCTGAATCTATAACCACCACCCTGTCCTTTGGCTTAATGTAATTAATAAGGTATATTGTTGGCATATCATTGACTATCACAGGTCTGCCCATATAATAATATATTTTATCCTTCTTTTTTTCCTCAACCTCAATATTTTCAAGTCCTGATATGTCCATGCCCTTTGCTGCCATCTTGTCCCTTAATTCTTTATAATCTTTTTTTGATATTACATGTTTAGACATAATTAATCAATTATGGCTTTTAATTTATTTAACTCTTTGTTAATCTCAGTGCCATTTATTATGTTCTTCATATATGGGTATATTAGCTCTCCAAGTTTTTCCTCACTGTCAGAGAAACGCCACCCCTCATTCTTTCCAAGAACAGAAAGAAATGCAGAGTATATCCCCTTTTTTATTGGGCTATCCACTGATCCCCTCTGGCCATACACTATCCCCGCCTCCTCACCGTGGCTAAAATATTCTGTAATCAGCCCTATTAAAAATCCAGAATTTTCAGACCAGGGCTTTACTATTTTATTTTCCACATTTTTCCTGTTTTTAATATCTGCAGCCATATTCATTATCTCAAGTGGACCACCTTTTAGTTTTTTTATTTCATCATCATTTAAACCATACATCAGTTTAATTATTTCATTTTTATATCGGGGAAATAGAAATTCAAATATTTTCCTCTGGTTAGCGTTTTCCAGATAAAATCCTGTTTTTGATTCCCTTAATTTATCCTTGATAAAATCTGAAATTTTTGGGTCAAAATTTAATATTTTTACAAAATCCTCAACACCATAATTTTTATTATCTATTACAAAGAGTGCATTATTTTTTACATAATTAATCTTGAATTTTTTTATTTTTGAAAAGAACGTTCTGCCATCTATGTTATTATTTATATACTCAAAAACTGTACCTTTATCATCATCGATGAATTCAAGAAAATCAGTTTTAATATCAAGATTGTAATCGTACATTGCAATGTGTTTAAATAATAAATATGGTATGTTCTGCTGAAAATCCTCATAAATAATAATTTTTATGTTAAACAAATTGAACTCCATTTTATTTCCGGAGGTCCCAAATATAACATCACCATTTTCTATTTTATATTGAAGTTTTTCATCATTTAATATATCCTTAAGGGTTTCTATATTAATCATGTTTTTACATGTTGCCTGAAAAAAATTGGAGGAGGAATAAATGTTTAATTTTTTGTTTTTTATAACATTTTTAAATGCAAGCAGCCTGTAAACAGTATTGTTGTAATTTTGAACCCCTGATAATATATACTCATCGGAATTTCCCCTTTTGCAGAATGATACAGACCCATAATTCGTTTTTATTATTCCGGTTAATGGAACCCTCTCATTTTCCAGTATTTTATAGGATTCTGATATGGCACTGAGCAGCTGGTCTGCGGAATTAAAATATTTTCCAAAATTTTTGTTCTGCATCATGGCCTCAATCTTTTTTTTATAAGATTTTACCGGGCAGAACATGCAGCTATCGGTGCATTCAGGAAGTATAACAAGTGGGTCTTCAAAAAATTTTTTTATATTATCAATAAATTTTCTTTCACTATCTGCTGAATTACTTTTAATTTTCATGCCTTATCAAGATTTCTAATGGCCTCAGCCTTTACCGTTACCGGTATTGGTACCATGGATTCTATTAACTGGACTGTTACCTCCTCCCTGGCGGCATCTATTGATGTTATCTTTGCCCTTTCGCCCTTGAATGGCCCCTCAACAATCTCCACAAGGGCCCCCATTTCAAGGCCCGTAACCGCTGGCTTTGGTGTAAGGTATTTTTCTATCTCTGATATATCTATTTCACCGGAAACCAGACCCTTAAATCCCCTTATCTGCCTTGCCAGAAGCTCAACGCGGTCCACATGCATGGTTTCGATAAAGAAGTATCCCTTTATTTCATATGGAGACATTATTGCCATTATTTCATTTTCAGCATTTGGGTTGCTCTTTTTTCTATCGTCCCTGTCCTTCTCCCCATGATTTGAAAGGTCTATGGCAATATCAAGTTCCTTGCCTATTGTACATTTTGCTATTATTATTACCGGTCTTAAAATTACCTTAAATATTTTATTATACTTATTTATGCCATCCTCTGAATTTATTGTTAGATTTACTGTGAGTGAGTCATTCATATACCCCCCTCTTGGGGTATCTATCTCTAAATTCAGGTCGCGGCTTTTATTTCCCTCTATATCAAAATCCTCATTTATTTCTTTATTATCCTTTGGGGACAAATTATAATCATTTTTTAATTTAATCTTCCATTCTATTAATGGATCTTTCTGATTGAAGCTGCATTTTATATTTACATTAAACTTTCTTTTTACATTCTGAATGTTTTTAACAGTTAAATTTAATGGTATTAAACTGCTATCAGTATCCTTTTCCTCCCTCTTCTTAATTTTCTTATTGCATCCCGCATTTATTTCATCACCAATATTTGATTCCAGCCATTCAAATTCCTGTTCCATTAAAACTCACCTAAAACACTATCTGCATTATATAATATATAATAAAACCTATTAATCCTAAAAGAATAATTCCAACACCTGCTATAAGGGATATTTTAGTGTATTCCTCACCTGTTGGTTTTTTGGCCATTTTTAAAATCCTTGAATATTTTCCCTTGCCTATTCCCTGAAATCTTCTCTCTATTTTCTCCTGCTGCTCGATTAGCCTGTCCTCAACGGTCTTTTTGTCCTGGGTAGTTTTATCCATCATATTGATAAGACAAACATAAAATAAAATCTTTTCTAAATTGTATTAAAATTCTTTATAAAAACATTAAAGCATAACAAAAATTAAAAAATAAAAAAAGTAGTGTAAGGCAAAGCTGCCTTTTCATGGAGGTGATCCATCCGCAGGTTCCCCTACGGATACCTTGTTACGACTTAACCCTCCTCACCAACATCAGATTTGACTTAACCCTCTCGAATTAAGCCTCATCCAACACCAACTCGGATGGTTTGACGGGCGGTGTGTGCAAGGAGCAGGGGCATGTTCACCGCGGGTTGTTGACCCGCGATTACTACGGAATCCAGATTCATGAGGGCGAGTTACAGCCCTCAATCCTAACTATGGACGGGTTTCGCGATTAGCTTCCCCTTTCGAGGTTGCAACGCATTGTCCCGTTCTTTGTAATGCGCGTGTAGCCCGGGAAATTCGGGGCGTACTGACCTGCCGTCGACCGCTCCTTCCTCCATCTTAGCGATGGCGGTCTCTCTAAAGTGCATGTATATTCGCATATACATTAGCAATTAGAGATGTGGGTCTCGCTCGTTATCACACTTAAGTGAACGCCCTACGGTACGAGCTGACGACGGCCATGCACCACCTCTCCTGCTATCGAGTAAACTCGTCAGGTTGACTCTCATCCACAGGTCGTTCCCGGTGAGTTTTCCGGCGTTGAATCCAATTAAACCGCACATTCCTCCCGTTGCGGTGCTCCCCCGCCAATTCCTTTAAGTTTCAGTCTTGCGACCATACTTCCCAAGCGGCCCACTTAACACCTTCGCTCCGACACTGCCTTCCCTCAACGGAAAAGCAACATCAAGTGGGCAGTGTTTACAGCTAGGACTACCCGGGTATCTAATCCGGTTTGCTACCCTAGCCTTCGTTCCTCACCGTCAGATTCGTTCTAGTTAAACGCCTTCGCCACCGGTCGTCCTTCCAGGATTACAGGATTTTACCCCTACCCTGAAAGTACGTTTAACCTCACCCGATCTCAAGTTTTGCAGTCTCTTCAGGCCTTCTGAAGTTAGGCTTCAGGATTTACCTGAAGATTTACAAAACCGGCTACGAACGCTTTAGGCTCAATAAAAGTGACCACCACTTGTGCTGCGGGTGTTACCGCGGCGGCTGGCACCCGTCTTACCCAGCACTTATTCCTTATACTTTTTAGGTATAAGAAAAGTCTTGGCTATGCCAAGACACTCAAGCTCCCCGTGTCGCGCTTTCGCGCATTGCACAGTTTTCGCGCCTGCTGCGCCCCGTAGGGCCTGGACTTATGTCTCAGAGTCCATCTCCGGGCTACCCCTCCCAGGGCCCGTACCCGTCTAAGGCTAGGTGGTCCGTTACACCACCTACTACCTGATAGGCCGCAGACTTATCCTTGGGCGTCGAAACTTTCATTGCCTAAACCTTCCAGTTTTAAGCAACTATAAGGTATTAGCCTCAGTTTTCCGAGGTTATCCCTTTCCCAAGGGTAAATTATCCACGTGTTACTGAGCAGTATGCCGGCATCTTACGATACCTTGACTCGCATGGCTTAGTCGGAACTTGATAGCAGTGGCCGCCGGCAGGATCAACCGGAGTTAATCCTACCTCCACTTTTATTGTTAAAGAAATTAGCGGCTTTGCCTTACATATCGGAACCCATTATTCAAATGGGAACTTCATCTCTGCCAACCCTGGAAAATAGATTTCATCCAAATGCATTTTCATGCATATTATCCATCTATCCGTTTGAGATTGGTTTTGTGCTACTATTAGTAATTACATATCTGTATATAATATTTTTCAATTTTAGAGATTTTATAAATTAATAAAAAATTTTAAAATAATTATATTAGCT